>JAYVCD010000221.1:0-5788 GCA_043750125.1 Archangiaceae bacterium
CCTGTACACCTACTCGGACTTCACCGGCTACCAGCTGAGGAAGTTCACCGCCCCTCGGGGCACCTACTTCAAGGACTTCAAAAGCTGCAGCGTCGACGCTGAATGGCGACAGATCATCTGGGACGCCGATGTCCCCGCTCACACCCTTCTTCAGGTCTACGTGCGGGTCGCCAACGTCCTGGCCGACCTTCCGACCGCCCCCCGTTTCGGGCCTTTCACCACTTCGCCGGCCGACTTGATTGCGGCGATGGTTCCGAAGGCCCAACACATTCGGGTCGAGTTCGTCCTCTCTTCAACCGATGGAATGTCGACCCCGGTGCTGAAGTCCTTCTCCATCGTTTCGGCGTGCGCCGGGATCATCAACTGACGTGAGTACGACGCACGAGAAGCGACAGGCGACCCGCGCAGATCTGGTTCGACGGCTGAGCGAGCTGTCGCCGCGCGCGCGGGTGGACTCGATGCTCGAAGAGGTCGATGGGCGGGCGCTGGTGCGCTCGATTCCCGCCGAGGACGTCTACGCCACCATTCTCGACGTGGGCCTGGCCGATTCGGCCGAAGTGGTGCAGCTGTCGACGCCGGAACAATTTCGCACCTACCTCGACCTGGCGGTGTGGAGCCGGGACCAGGTGGACCCCCTCGAGGTGCTGCGCTGGCTGCAAGCGGCGCGAGATCCGGACAACGAGGAGGATTACGCGAAGAAGCTGAGCGCGATCGACGCCGAGTTGATCGAGCTCGTCTACAAGAAGCTCTCTCGGGTCTATGACCTCGAAGAGGATCCGGATGCCAACCCGGCGGGAATCACCCTCGAGATGCCCGAAGGGCGTTACCTGCTCGAGTTCCTCGTCGACGGGGTGGACGAGGCGTCGTTGCGGCGGCTGACCAATGATCTGATCGCGGCCAACCCGTTCGAGTTCGCCCGTTTCCTCGAGGCGGTGAAGTGGGAACTGCCGACCGAGCTCGAAGAGACCGCCTACCAGTTTCGCCAGTCGCGGCTGCAGGACCTGGGTTTCCCTCCACTCGAAGAGGCGGTGAAACTGTTTGCGTGGCTGGACCCCGCGAAGCTTGCTCCTCCGCCTTCGGCCGCGGCGTTGGCGAACCCCAATGCGCGGGCCGACTACGTCGAGGCTGCTTTCAAGGGGCTCGACGCGCACGAGCGGCAGGTGCTCGAGGCCGAGGTGCGCTACCTGGTCAACTGCGCGCTGGTGGCCGAAGGGGCCGAGCCCGGAGATCCACTCGCGATTCGTCGAATCAGCGAGCAGGCGAGGGACTACTTGAACCTGGGAATAGAACACCTGTGCGGAGGCGACCCGGCGCAGGCCAGCGACGAGGTCCGGACCCACACCCTGAAGAAAACGTTTCAGCTCGGCTTCTCGCTCACGCTGCAGGTCAAGCGGCAGGTCGAGCGGATGGCGAGTGAGCCGATGGCGAAGTTCGCCGACACCTGGCTGGCCCTGGACGAAGAGGCCGCGGCGCTCACCGCCTTGCTGCGCAAGCGGCCCTTGAAGACGCTGAAGGTGCCCGGGGCCGACCCGGTTCCGTTTCGCGCGCGGCGGGAACTGCTCGAGAGCGAGGCTTTGCTGCAGCGGGTTCGCCAGCAGCGCACGGTGTTTCAGGCGTTGCTCGCGCCGACTCCGGCCGAAGTGGTGGCGCGGTTTGGAGCGAAGCTCTCAGAGCTCACCCCGCAGCGACTGCTGGCGGCAGCGGTGGCCGGCGCCGAGCTCGACGGGGTGTTCGAGGTGAAGCCGTTCGAGGCGGACAAGCTGCCCGCGCTGTGTGAGCTGTTCTTCGAGAAGACCGCCACCTCGGCGCGGTTGAAGGCGAACGTCGGGGCGCGGGCGCTGGCCTTGTTGCCCGGCCCGAAGGACGAGCTGAAGACGATGATCGACCGGGTGCTGACCTCGTTGCTGGCCGACGTGGGGAAGCAGTGGGCCAAAGACGGTCAAGTCGACGCGAAGAAGATCTCGGCGCTGCCGATCGAAGGCGAAAAACCGCTCTGACTTCAGCGGGTCAGGCGCCCTGGCCCACCGCGTCGGCCAGGCAAGTCACCCCGGCGTGCTGCATCAACGCTTCGAGCTCGTCGAGCACCGCGCGCACCGTCCACGGGCCGCCGTAGACGAAGCCGGTGTAGAGCTGAACCAGGGACGCTCCGGCGCGAATCTTTTCCCACGCGTCGGCGCCGTTGAAGATTCCCCCCACCCCGACGATCGGCAGTCGGCCGCGCGCCCGAACGAAGGCCCGGCGAACGACTTGCGTCGATCGCTCGCGCACTGGAGCGCCGGACAGGCCCCCGGCTTGCGCGCCCAGGGGGTGGAAAAAGGGCCGCCGCAGGGTGGTGTTGGTGGCGATCAGCGCATCGAGACCGCACTCGATTGCCACGTCGACGGCCGCGTCGACCGCGGGGTCCGAAAGGTCAGGAGCGATCTTCAACCACAGCGGCATCTGAGGTCCCGCGGCCTTGCGCACCGCCCTCAACAGCCGTTCGAGCACTTTGGGCTCTTGCAGCGTTCGCAAGCCGGGGGTGTTGGGCGAGCTCAAGTTGACCACCAGGTAATCGGATACCGGAGCCAGTTGCTGCGCGGCCTTCACGTAGTCGGCTGCGGCCTGCTCGAGCGGGGTGTCCTTGTTCTTCCCGAGGTTGGCTCCCACCGGCGCGGGACGAAAACTCAGCTCGCGCAGTCTCGCCGCGACGGCCGCAGCGCCTTCGTTGTTGAAGCCCATTCGATTGATCAGCGCCCGTTCGGGCGTCACGCGGAACAGGCGGGGTAGGGGGTTGCCGGGTTGAGGCTGCGGGGTGACGGTGCCCACCTCGACGCTTCCAAAGCCCAGCCCGAACAGCCCGGTGACCGCTTCGGCGTTCTTGTCGAGGCCCGCCGCGAGCCCGACGCAGTTGGGAAAGCGCAACGTGCCCAGCTGGGTCGAGAGCATCGGGCGATCGGCGCGGACCGCTTTGCGCATCGCCGCGGCGAGGAAGGGAGCCCCGTCGAACAGGCCCAGGGCCCAGATCCCCGCGTGGTGCGCGGTCTCGGCATCGAGGGCGAAGAGCGCGGGCCGGGTCAGCCGCCAGAGGGCTCCGGACATCGTCAGGAAGGCGGAATGAACGAGTACTCGCGCGCCCAGGCCAGCGTCTGATCAATCTGCTCGGACGTGAGAATCCGGTTGTTCTCGATGAGCTCGATCTCTTTGCGCATGTCGGTCTCGAGCAGGTACGGACCGTCGGTGTTGAAGGTGATCTTCACTCCGCGATCCCAGAACGTGCGGACGATGTGCTCGAACTCTTTGATTCCGTCGACTGCGTGGGTGTGCAGATTGCTGGTCGGGCACAGCTCGAGCACCACGTCGCGATCTTTGAGCAGCTTCATCGCCGCTTCGTCGTAGGCGGCGCGGATGCCATGGCCGATGCGGTGCGGCTTGAGCCGTTCGACCACCGCCATCAACCCCTCGGCCCCGGTGTTGGCCGTCTCGCCGGTGTGCACGGTGGTCTTGAGTCCCGCTTTTCGCGCCCGCTCGAACAGGTCCTCGTAGGTGGCGACGATTTCCGGCTTCAGTTCCATCGCGTCTTTCTCGGTGCCGGCCAGGTCGATGCCGAGCACCCCGCGGCTTTTGTACTTGATCGCCTTCTCTACGATGATCGAGTTGAGCTTGTGGTCGAACTCGCGGGCCAGGCAGAAAATCAAACACGCCCGCACCCCGTACTCGAGCACCGCGCGATCCATTCCGCGCAGCGCGGCGTGAATGATGTGGTCGAGGTCGAGCTCGGAATGCAGGTTCCGCTTCATCGGGTTGAAGCGCAGCTCGATCTGCGAGACGTTGCTGCCGCGGTATTCCTTGCCGATCACTTCGTAGATCGATCGTTCGATCGCCCCGGGCGAACTCTGAATCTTCTCGGTCCAGGTGTGCATGATCTTCAGGTAGTCCTCGAGGCTGCCGACGGTGCCGGGGCGGCTGGTGATCAGCTCGACGAACTCGAAGTAGTTGCGGACCGGCAGCTTGAAGCCCTGCTGGTGTGCGATCGACCAGAGGATGTGAGGGGCGACGGCTCCCCCGACATGAATGTGCAGATCGATGAGCTCTCGTGGCATGGCCTTATGTGCCATCGCCTCAAAGGCCGCGCAACTTCTTCAGGTCGTCATACGCCTCTTTGATCTGCCGGAACTTCTGGGCGGCGTCTTCCGCTTCTTGCGGACTCTGCGCGGCGGCGCGGTCGGGGTGGTGCTCGGCGGCGAGACGACGAAAGGCGATCTTCAGCTCTTCGTCGCTGGTCTCGGCGGCCAGGCCCAGCATCGCGTATTGCTCTTGCCCGTTGCCCAGCTGCAGCGCGGTGATTTCGCGCAGCTGTTCCTCGCTGAGGTTGAAGAAATTCACCACCCGTTTGAGCGCGTCGCTCGCTGCGCGGGAAAGGCTCCCCTCGACCAACGCGAGCTCGTACAGCGCGGTGACTGCCATCAACCGTTCGCCAGGCTTCACCTGGGCGCGGACTTTCTTCATCAGCTCTTCGAGGTCCGCGGCGGGAGCGGTGATCGCTTCCTTCAAGGCCGAACGGACCCCTTCGAGATCATCGCTCGGAAATTGAAGCGTCTCGTCGAAGAACTTCTTCACCACCCGGATCTGATTTTGGCTGACTTCTCCGTCGGCGCGCGCGACTTCGATGAAGATCGGGCACAGCGCGCGGGCGAGCTCTTCGTTCGGGCTGAGGCGCGGGCGGGACAGGGGCCGGGTCACGGCCGACGCCCGCGTTGGGGGACGCCTGGGCAGCTCGTCGTCCGAAGGGGACGGCCTGAGTCGCTGGGGTCTTTCGGGAGACTCGGCGTCGACCGTCAGGTGGCCGAGGACTGCGCCCAGGACCGCGAGCAGAAGACTCAGGCCGGTGTGGCCAAAGGCCATTCCAATCAAGAAGCCCAAGAGCGCACCGCTTACCTTCCCGAGCATCGACTTCGCAGTCTGGCGAATTGCGACGCCGATGTCGCGACCTCACTGTCACGCGGACCTTGCGCGGGCAGGCTCCACGCCAGTGGGTTCGAGGGCTTCGGGCTGGCTCAAAGTTTGTACTGGCGGCCTTTCTCACCGCTTTTGAGGGAAACACCCATGCTTCGTTGCACCCGCTGTGAAGGCTTTGTCCCTGCTGATCTGTCGTCCTGTCCGAACTGTACGAAGTTCGTTCCTCGGGGGAGGGCGGTGACGGGCTTTCTCGCCGTGCTTGGCGCCGGAGCGGCCGCGATCACCCTGATGGCCTGCTACGGGATGCCGGTTTGCGAGCACACGCTAAGCGACGGCGGCACCAGCACCACCTGCAGCCCCGAGCCGAAAGATGCGGGACCGGCCGATGCGGGCCAGGACGCAGGTGTGTGCGACGGTGGCACCAACCCCTGCTGAGGATTCGCTACTGAAGCAGTGGCTCTGGGCCGCGAGGTGATCTGAAACTGAGGCCAATGACGGATCTGGCCGAGTTTGGTCGCTTTCTAAAACAACAGCGCGAGCTGCGTGGGCTGTCGCGGGAAGAGCTTTCCCGCACGACGCGCATCTCGCCTGGGCTGATCAGCGCGCTCGAGGAAGGGGAATCGGCAAAGCTTCCCGAGACGGTCTTCGTACAGAACTATGTGCGCAGCTACGCCAAGGCGGTGGGGCTGCCGGAAGACGAGGTGCTCAACCGGCTGCTGTCCGTGCCCGGGTTCCTCCCCCCGACCGAGCAGAGCCCGCTGTATCTGGAAACCACCCGCCGCTCGCACGCCTACAAGGCGTTGGGCGTTCTGGTCGTGGTGCTTCTGGTGGCCGCGGTAGCGCTCTGGTGGTG
>JAYVCD010000222.1:0-3520 GCA_043750125.1 Archangiaceae bacterium
CTTGAGTCTTGTTGTGCTCTTCGAGGTAGATGATTTCGCACGCGGCGTCGTTGGCGCTGGGTCCTTTGGACTCGGCGTATTTGATCGCCGCCGGAGTCAACGCCTTGGTCGCCGCGGCCGAGCTCGCCACCGCCTGGGCCGAGATGGGCCGCCCGTCGCTGGTGAGCACTTCGCTGGCGGGTTTGTTCGGGGTCAGGTTGGCCTGAAGCACGAAGCCTTCCTTTCCACGCGCCACCACCTTGTGGAGCGACTTCTCTTTCCCGTCCGCTCCCTTCCACGTCACCTCGGTGCCCGGCTGCAGCGTCAGCACCACCTTGGCGGTGAAGCTTGGGTCCTTCAGCAGCTTGGTGTCCTTCGACTTGATGAACAGCGGGCGATCTGCCCCCAGGCCCAGCGACGCGGTTCCGAGGGCAACGACGGCGACCCACCTGATCAGTGTCTTCATCGTGCGGCTCCTTTCATTTCTTGAGCGGAAAAACCCCGTCCCATTCCTGGGGCGGAGGGGTCTGGATCAGCCCGTCACACAGCTCGAGCAGCCGCTGCGCTGGACCGTCGTCGGGGTCCAACTGCAGCGCAGCTTCGAGAAAGGAATGGGCCTCTGCAAAGCTTCTGGCCCGGTACAGCTTCAACGCCTCACCGTAGAGCTCGACCGATTTGGCTTTCTCGGCGCCCAGAGTTCCTTTGAGTCCCAACAATTCATACACCGAAGTCTGGGGGGCGCCTTCGGAGACCCGAATCCAATCGAGCTCGCGCGCTTCGACCTGCCCTCGCACCGCCTGGTAGGTGCCGGCGCCGATCAAGACCAGCGTCCCGAAGACCTTGTTCGCTTCCTCCAGCGTCTCGGCCAGCTGCACTTCGTCGCCGATGGCGGTGTAGTCCATCAACTGTTCGCTGCCGATGTTGCCGACCAGCATCGTCCCGGTGTTGAGGCCGATGCGGGTGAACACCTCGGGCAGCCCTTCGGCGCGAAAGCTCATCGACAGCCGGGCGACCGACTTCTGCACCGCGAGCGCCGCGCGGCAGGCCCGCAGCGCGTGGTCCGGGTGGGGGGTGGGAGCCCCGAACAAGGCCAGCACCTTGTCCCCGATGTACTTGTCGATGCACGCGCCCTCGGCAGTGACCGACGGGGTGACCGCCGACAAATACCGGTTGAGCATGCGCATCAACCCATGCGGGTCGCCCTGGTACTTCTCGGTGAACGCCGAGAAGCCCTTCAAGTCCGAGAAGAAGGCGGTGATGGTGAGGTTCTCGCCTTCCAGCGTCGGCAGTCTCTTCTGTTCGATCAGCTGATCGACCAGGTCTGACTCCATGTAGTTCTGAAACGCCGCCTTCAACCGAGCGCGTTCTTTGTCCGCGAACAGACGTTCCCAGGTGGTGGCCAGCACCGACGCCAGCGTCCCAGCCAACCCGGGCAGGGCCGAGAGGATGTGAATCTTGGTCGCCACCAGCAGCCCGCCGGTGAGCAGGAAAAAACCGATGTACAGCGCGGCCGGCCAACCGATGTCGACGAAGGTGTTGCGCACCACCATCACCAACGACGCGGAGAAGATCGCGAGCAGAAACGCGAACAGAATCGAAACCCAGAACGGGGCGCGCAAGATGAACTGCCCGTCGAGCAGGTTCTGCAAGATGGCCGCCTGCTTCACCACGCCCGGAGTGTTCGATTCGAGCGGAGTGCCCTTGCTGTCGCCCGTACCCGTGGCGAGGCCGGCGATGAACACAAACTTGTCCTTGAAACGATCCACTCCGCCATCGACCCCGTTCTTGTACCGAAGGACGTCGTCGACCGGGACGGTGTCGAACCGGCCGTACAGCGTTCCGCCGTAGTCGATCTCGGCGTCTCCTTCGGGGTTGATCCGGATTTCCTTTTTTCCGAGCTTGAGCAACCCGGGCGAGATTTCGACTTTCTCGGCGCCGTAATGGTCGACCGCGACCGCGAGCGGAAGGGTGAGGTAGTCGTTGATTCCATCGGAATAGACGAAGCGGGTGAAGCGCATTTTTCCATCGTCATCCGGCTCGTGGGTGACGGTCCCGAAGCCTGCGACCACGTCGATCACCTGGGCGATGGCCGGAAGGGGATATTGCGGACCCACCGGGCCCTCTTCGAACTTCGGAATCTGAAGCCCGCCCTTCATCTCGATCGGAAAGGCGTACGCCCGGGCGGCCTTGACGCGCAGCTCGACCATTCTGGCCTCGTTGGCTTTGAGCTGCTCTTCGGCGGTCGGCTCTTCCGGGAAAGTGTCGTCTGCGCTCGGCGCGCCGGGGAGCGCCTCGGGGGTCGGCTCGGGCGGGCCGGGGGGGCCGCGGTTGACCGGTATTTCCTGCCTGGGCAGGGCCGTTCCGCCCGAGAGCATTCCGAAGCCTAAGTAGACCGGAATGCGATCTGCTTCGATTTGCTTTCCGAGCGCCAGGTCGCCGAGGACGTCGGACTTCGACTCGTCCATCACCGCGTCGAAGATGATCGCCCTGGCCCCGACCCCGTGCAGGTAGCCGAACAGGTCCGCCCACAACACCCGGTCGTAGGGAAACGAGCCGTACCGCTGGCGCCACGGCTCGTACTGGTTGATGGACGCGAAGGTCGAATCGGTGATCCCGACGATGACGATGTCCTTGCTGCGCTGCACCTGCCCGCCCGGGGCGTGTTTCCAGGGGAAGTTGGGATTGCCGGTGAACTTCCCCAGCCCGTCATCGTAGGCACCGCGCTCGCTGCCGCTGATCCCCAGGAAGTCGGTTTCCCACCAGACGATCGCTCCGGTGGTCGCGAGGCTCGCAATCCCCAGAATGACCCACAGGTTGCGGATGAAACGCAGCTTGATCAGCAGGAGCGTCTTTCTCACCGGCGGGAGGTCTTACCCCAGAGCCGGGAGGAACCGATGGCTGGCGTAGATCCTTTCTGGATCTCGAGGCGTTTGAAGCCGCCCATGAAAAAATTCATTCGCGCCGCCTTTATTTTCGCCTCTCTCTCTTCACCGGCCGCTTTCGCCGGGGACGCCCGCCCGGATGTGACGGCGCCCCAGCAGGTCGAGCAGAAGAATCGCCCGATCCTCGAGGTGGTCTTCGTCCTCGACACCACCAGCTCGATGGGCTCGTTGATTGAGGGAGCCAAAGAGAAGATCTGGTCGATTGCTTCGCGGATGGCTGCGGGCAAGCCGTCCCCCCGAATTCGCGTCGGGCTGGTGGCCTTTCGCGACAAGGGCGACGCGTACGTCACCAAGCCCTTCGACCTCACCGAGGACCTCGACACCGTCTACAAGAACCTGAAGGGCTTCCGCGCCGAGGGCGGGGGCGACACTCCGGAACACGTCGGCCGGGCCCTGGGCGAAGCGGTGAAGCTGATGTCGTGGAGCCAGGATGCGAAGGCCGCGAAGATGATCTTCGTCGTCGGCGACGCGCCTCCACACGACGACTACCACGACGGGTGGGACAGCCGCACCTGGGCGAAGGCCGCGATCGCCAGGGGAATCGTGGTGAACACCGTTCGCTGCGGAAACCAGTCGGACACCGAGACCTCGTTCCGCGC
>JAYVCD010000223.1:0-5290 GCA_043750125.1 Archangiaceae bacterium
CGCAAGGTCGACGGCAGGAATCAACAACACCGCTGCCAGCAGGTCGGGTGCCGAAGCCCGCCCTCCCCAAACTCCGCGCAGTCCGGCCGCCCCCCGAACGATGAGGCAAAGCACCAAGAGGCCATTCGCGAGGTGGTGCGAGCGGTGTGCGAATACTGCTGTGTCGAGAAGCGCAACGTAGAGGGTGTAGGAATGACCGTAGGCGAGGAAGGGGTTCAGATTGCCGATCCCCGGGATCACCGGATAGGTCGCCGCCCACCGCACCGCTCCAAGATGGTAGAGGAGGCTGTCGCCATTCTGCGGTTGTTCCAGAGCACGGTACGCAAGCAGAAGGATGGTCAACCCGATTCCAAACACCAGTCCCCCAGCGCCAGGGAACGCGTCGCTCACCCTTTGGTAGATATCCTTTCGGGCTACCCAGAGGCCCAAACCGCCCAGCACCAACAGGCACAGCAGACATCGGCCATCGATTGGGAAACCAAGATGCCAGATCTGGAGCACCACGATGGCCAGGCCCAATCCAAGCCAGAAAGTGGTTGTGATGCGTTCGCGCGCAATCGAGCGCAGGCCAAGAGCCCTCGCAATCATACATCCCAAGCCAATGAAAGCGGCACCCAGGATGCCCCAGCCCAAAGCGATCGCTAGAATTGAAAGAAAAATCTCGGACATGATTCGGCGTCGCCCAAACCTGACACTGGCTAGGGGTTTTTGGTGCTTTGTTTGTTGGAGACGTCCCGTTGTGTCGCTTCGCACTCAACACGCAAGGTCTGAAACCTGGGCACGAACGGCCGGGCTTGCTCTTCCATCAGCCACAACAGAAAGTATTTGCAGTGACCTTTTCGGTCGAGGTCCACGGCGGTAACGAAGTCGTTGACCCCTTCGGAATCGTCGACAGCCAAGCGCGCAGCGCCCCGCAGCCAATAGGTGTCGGCAGATTTTTCCAGCCGGAAGGCATGGTTGGCCGCATCCAGAGCGACGGCAGGATCACCCACCGTCAGCGCACGGTTTGCCCATGCGTCAGGATCAAAAGGGGCAGCCTCGATTGCCCGAATCCCCCACGAGCGAGCGAGTTCAGAATCACCCGTCATCAACGCAATTCGAATGCCCTTACGAAGGTAGAGGGCCTGAAGATGCTTTGGAAGAGTCGTGAACCGACGGTGATTGATTCCCTTTTGGTAGGCGGCAAGTGCCACCGCGGGATCTTCGGCCGTTCCTCCGTGATTCAAGTACATCACGGATGCCGTCACGAGATCGTCTTTGAGGCAGGCATCGTCTTCCACCGCCTCAGCCCACAGGTTGCCTGGGTTTTCCCAGATCACGCCGCGGGCCAGTGTCACAACTGAAAACAAGGCCACAACCGCCGGCAAGAGAAGTGCTTTCATGATTGGCAAACGATTCATTCCCCAACTAAGCAACAGACATGCTGCCACGCTCGGCGCATAGAGGTACCGATCTGCCATGATGGCTGGAAATGGAATAATATTGGCAACCGGGGCCAGACACGCGAAGAACCAGAGAATCAATACGCCCACTTGGTTCTGTGTTCGGCGCACCACTGCGATGACCGAGATCCCCAGGACAAAGGCGAACAAGAGAATCCCCAGCAATCGAGCGTCGCCGAAACTCTCTAAAGGATTGAAACAATAGTGAATTCTGAATGTGGCGGGCACGAAGGCTTGTTGTACGTACCGGACCAGAGCCCAACCCATCAGGAAATAGTGTTGACCCCACGTCCCTCCATGGGGCGCGCCAATCACGCCTGCGAGTTTGCCGATCATCACGAACTGAACGAAAAATAGCGCCGAGATAATTGCGGGCGCGGCTACTCGAGTGATTGAAAGCCGCCACGTCGGGCGCCCTTCCAGCAAGCGATCAATGGCAAGGAAGAGAAGCGGTGTGACCAGAGCGATGCTCTTCGACAAAAGGGCTGCGATCATGAACCCCAGGCACAAGGCGTAGTCGCGAGGGCGAAGTGTGCGTCGGTAGATCAGGAAGCAGATCACCGAACCCACCATCAGCCCAGTGAACAGAGGGTCTTTCAGTGCGGCAATCCATGTCACCGATTCGACGTGAATGGGGTGAACAGCGAAGAGCAGTGCTCCCCAAAACGAGACTTTGGGCGACAACCCGAGTCGTCGCGCCAGTTCCAGTACAAGTATCGCAACTGCCGCGTGGATGACAATGTTGACGACATGAAAGGGAAGAGGGTTTTCTCCAAAGATTTGCCAGGTAGCCCAGTACAGACTGTCGCGCAGCGGGAAAAATTCGAGGTCCCGAGCTGCCCAAACGTCGACCGAGTCCCAGACGCCTTTGAATCCGCTCAGACCAGGTTTCTGGATGCGAACATTCTCGGTGACGTAATAGTTGTCGTCCCAGCGGGTGAAGGGCCCCCCGAGGCTGGTAACGAATACAGTCATCGCAGCAAAGGCAATGCAGGTTCTCTGAGCCCACATCCTTTGCGCAAGAGGCGCCCGGTCATGGGTCGACCCGATTTTAATTTCTGCGGGCACGTCAGACAGCGAGTCGCGCGGAAGCATGGCTTTGCGAAGAATATTCCAGAAGAGCCACCGGCGGCGGAACATCTCGTCTCCGAACGAGGACGATTGAGGGCGATTGGGCGGGGGATTGCGCGTCACGCCCTGCCCGAAACGAATTGTCCTCACGGTTGAGGACGTCCTCGATCAGAAAGTTTCGAGCCAGATGCTCTCAGGTCGGTCACACTCACCCCAGTGGGTTTCATCCAATGGCTGCAAGTGGTGTGGTTGGGGCTGACCGGCCTGGCGATCGGCAGCTTCCTCAACGTCGTGATCGCCCGGGTCCCGGAAGGGCTGAGCATCGTAAGCCCGCGCTCGAAGTGCCCGAAGTGCGGTCACATGCTGCCCTGGTACGAGAACATTCCAGTCTTTTCCTGGTTGGCGCTCAGGGCCCAGTGCAGCACCTGCAAGGCCCCGATTTCGATTCAGTACCCGGTGGTCGAGCTGGTCACCGGCCTGCTCTTCCTCGCGGCATTCCTCCGCTTTGGGTGGACCTGGCCGTTGGTCAGCGCGCTCGTCTTCGTGACCCTGCTCATTCCGTTGATCGTGATCGACGCCCAGAAATGGATCCTTCCGTTCGAGCTGACGCTGCCCGGAATTGGCCTGGGCGTCCTGCTCCAGATACCACTCGGTTCGACCGCCCTGTTCCATGCACTGCTGGGCGCTGCGATCGGCTTCCTTTCATTCCGCGCCTTCGAAGTCCTCGGGTGGTTCGCATTCCGCAAGGAAGCGATGGGGGGCGGGGACAAGTTCCTCGTCGCGATGGTCGGCGCCTTTCTCTCCTGGCGGGTGTTGCTGGCCGTCATCTTCCTCTCATCGCTCCAAGGGGCCGTCTTTGGCCTGCTTCGCATCGCGCTCACCGGGCGGGCCGCAGCGCCTACCGAAGTCGACCCCAATCTGCCCCTGGTTCCCGAGCCCGCGGCCCCCACGATGAGCTGGGCTTTCCTCGCCCCCGGCCTCTCACCGCTCAATCGCTTCGCGCTGTTGCCCTGGAGTCTCTTTCTGCAGCCGATTCCCGACGACCCGGTCGACACGGCCGGCGCCGAGCTCGACTGGGCGCCCGGCGCGACCAACCTCCCGTTCGGCCCGTGGATTGGGCTGGCCGCGATCGAAATCATGTTCTTCGCCCCCTGGGTCGCGCAGCAGCTGCCGGTGAGCGGGTTGAGTTGGGCCTTCGGACAGTGACATGCGGCTGAGGATCTCGAGCATCGCGCTGATGTTTGGGTGCGTGGCCACCGCGCTCAGCTGGATCACCCTTCAACCCGCGATCAGCGCACTGCTGGGGACGGTGCAGCGCCTGGCCCCGACCGACTCGCCGCAGCTGCTGATGGCCAACCGTCTTCTGCGCGTTCTCCCTTTCTACCTGGCGCTCGATCTGGTCGTCGCCACCGTGTTCGTCTACATCTTCCTTCAGTGGATGGTGGGCCGCCCCCTGCGCTCGGCCGAGAAGGCGATCGAGCAGCTCACCCTCGCGAACCCCAACGTTCGCTGGGGCGAGAGCGGACCGCTGATGTCCCAGTTTCAACGCGCGTTGAAGCGCACCGCCGAAGCCCTGCAGGCCGAGCAGACCACCACCCGCACCCAGCTGACTGAGCTGCGGACCACCAATGACCAACTGATGCGCGCTCAGGCCGAGCTGGTGTCGTCGGATCGTCTCGCCACCGTCGGCAAGCTCGCCGCGGGAGTGGCCCACGAGGTGGGAAATCCGCTCTCTGGAATTCTGGGGTACCTCTCGCTGCTCCGCTCGCGCGCTGGCGGGTCCGCAGAGACGCTCGATCTGGTCAAGCGAATCGAGGCCGAGGTGCATCGCATCGATCAGATCGTCCGTTCGCTGCTCGAGCTCGGGCGGCCTTCCCGCGGCGAACCCGGCCCGATCGAGCTGTCAGGCTTGATCGATTCGAGCGTGAAGCTGCTCTCGTCCGGCCCCGAGTTTCGAAACCTTCAATGGCGCGTCGCCGTCGAGCCCTCGCTGTTTGCCCGGTGCGAATCGGGGCCGCTTTCCCAGGTCTTGATCAACCTGCTGATCAACGCCGCCCAGGCGATGGCCGGGCAGGGGGCGCTCGAGCTCACCGCCTCGAGCGTCGAGGGGCACGCCGAGCTTCGGGTTCGTGATCACGGCCCCGGACTTCCCCCCGAAGTCGAAGGACGGTTGTTCGAGCCGTTCTTCACCACCAAGGCGGCGGGGAAGGGGACCGGGTTGGGTCTGGCCGTCTCGCGACACCTGGTCGAAGCCATGGGCGGGCAGTTGAGCGCGGCCAATCACCCCGAAGGCGGAGCGGTCTTCACCGTCCGTTTGCTCTTGCCGTGACAGACTAGAGCTCGACGATGGGAACCTTTCGCACCGTATTGGTCGCCGACGATGAGCCGTCGATTCGGCATGTGCTCACCCTGATCCTCACCGACAAGGGCTACGACGTTCGGGCAGTCGCCGACGGGGAAGAGGCCCTGCGCGAGCTCGCCGCCCGCTCCTACGACGTAGTCATTTCAGACGTCCGAATGCCCAAGGTCGACGGTATGGCGCTGCTCAAAGCGGCGCTGGAACACTGGCCCGAGATCACCTTTCTGGTCATGAGCGCCTATGGCTCGCAGGACCAGGCCCTCGAAGCCGTCGCTCTGGGCGCCTACGACTACGTCCAGAAGCCCTTCAAGCCCGAAGAGATCGTCCTGGTGCTCAAGAAGGCCGAGGAACGCATTCGGCTGGTGCGCGAGAACCGCCGCCTCAAAGAACAACGCGGCGTCACCGGGCCGCTCGAGCG
>JAYVCD010000224.1:0-8223 GCA_043750125.1 Archangiaceae bacterium
AGGTCGATGCCGGTCACCCACTCGGTGACGGGGTGCTCGACCTGCAGGCGGGTGTTCATCTCGAGGAAGTAGAAGTCGCGCTTGCTGTCGACCAGGAACTCGACGGTGCCGGCTCCGACGTAGCCGACCGACTTCGCCGCCTTCACCGCGACCTCGCCCATCTTCGCGCGCATCGCCGGCGAGATGATGGCCGACGGAGTCTCTTCGACCACCTTCTGGTTTCGGCGCTGAGCGCTGCACTCGCGCTCGTTCAAGTGAATGCAATTGCCGAGCGTGTCGGCGAAGACCTGGATCTCGATGTGGTGCGGCTGGTCGAGAAACTTCTCGAGGTAGACCGCGTCGTTCCCGAAGCTGCTCATCGACTCGGACTTTGCCGCGCGCCACGCCGCCGCGAGATCCTCGACCTTGTCCACCCGGCGCATTCCCTTCCCGCCGCCGCCGCCGGCCGCCTTAAGCATGATCGGAAAGCCAATCTTCACCGCGAACGCCCGGGCCTCTTCGACCGTCTCGAACGGCGCGTTGGCTCCGGGGACGACCGGAACTCCCGCCTTGGTCATGTGGGTTCGAGCGCGGGTCTTCTCGCCCATCGCGTCCATCGCGCTCGCGGGCGGGCCGATGAAGAGGATTCCCGCCTGCTCACAGGCGCGCACGAAGCCCGCGTTCTCAGAAAGGAACCCGTAGCCGGGGTGAATCGCATCGGCGCCGAACTTCTTCGCGGCGGCGAGAATGTTTTCTTGAACCAGGTAGCTCTCGCGTGACGGCGCAGGGCCGACGCAAACCGCCTGGTCGGCTTGCCGCACGTGCAGCGCACTGCGATCTGCTTCCGAGTACACGGCGACCGTCGCGATTCCAAGCTCGCGACAGGTGCGCATCACGCGAATCGCGATTTCTCCGCGGTTGGCGACGAGGACTTTCTTGAGCCGGGCCATGGCGCGCTTTACCCCACAACCTGGGGAACCGCGCCACAGTTGAGACGCGATGCTCCGTGGGCTTCAGGCGCACTCAGAGTGTTTCCAGGCGGAAACCGGAGGGCATACCGAATGCACAGGGCAAGCGGCATGTCGTCCCCACCCAAACCCCGGAGCAGATCCATGCCTACCAGCCGCCTGCAGGTTCACACCCCCAACGGCCATGACCTTCGGCCCGCCGCAGTCAGCGAACGCGCCCTGGACGCGGTGCGCGAAGCGGGAACCGTCGCGCAGGAAAAGCTCACCGCCGCCGCCGACACCACCGAGAAGGTCGTCAAGGCCCACCCGCTGAAGTCCGTGGGATTGGCGCTGGGTGGAGGAATTCTGCTCGGCGCGATTGCCGCCCGCGCCTTCCATCGGCAGATGACGATGGCCGAAATGTTTCACGATCGGCTTGGAATCAAGCGGCGCATTGCGCGCGCGATTCAGGGCTGGCTGTAGAGATTGGGCGCTACCAGTACCGCGTCGCTGCGTTGACGTTGAAGCTGAAGGCAAAGCGGATCAACCCGTTTTGCATCAGCGCCTCGGGAGGATTCGAGAAGGGCGCGGCCCGCTCGAACGCTTGAATCGATTCCTGGTCGAGCAGCTCGACGCCTGAGCTCTGGCTGACGTAGATGTCGGCGATTGTTCCGTCGGGGCGAAGCGAAACTCCGAGCACCGTCACGCGATCGCGAATTCCCAGGTCGGAGCCGCGCGGATCTTTCGAACGCAATCGGCCCATCGGATCCCACCGCGCGGCCACGGCCTGCTTCACCCGATTGAAAAAGGCCGCGTACTTCCACGCCCGGGTGTTGAGCGCCGTCTCGTCGCCCTTCTCGAGGTTCGACAAGTCGTCGGGGGGCGCGCCGCCTCCGGGCTCGGTCGCGTCGGACGACACCGGCGGGTCGACCTCTGCATCTTCGGCCCCGGCCTTGTCGGGAGCTTCGAGGTTCGACTCTCGACCGGCCGCCGCCTCTTGCAACAGCTGGGTCAGCCGTTCGGGCTTGCCATTGTTCCCGGTCAGGCGATCCAGCGCGCTGATCGCACTCACCGCTGGGGCCGCGCGTCCCCCGGTCAGCCCCCTGGCCACCGGCGCCGCTTCGGGTTTCGCGTGCGTCCTGGCGGTCGCCCGGCTGTACAGGTTCGTCTGTTCCCGAGCGCGGGTTTCCTTCTTCACCCGGTTGTTCGATTCCGCGAGGTACTTCGAGTCTTCGGGCAGCCGATTGTTTCCCTGCGCCACATCGACGATTTGACCTTTGGGCGGCGCCTCGGGCCGGGGCCTGGCCGACACCGAGCTCGCGCTCGTCTTTCCGCGGTTGAAGACCCAGGCCTCGTTGCTGATCGGGCGAATGCTCACCGGCCGTACCTTGGGCCTGGGTGCCTTCGCGTCGAGCCGCGAGACGAACAAGAACAACCCCACCGCCACGGCGTGCCCGAGCAACGACAGCGGCAGCGCGAACAGCCTGCGATGGCGGCGGTGAGGCCTGGCGACGAATTCGTCGCGCCGAAGAGACACTGTTCACTCGACCTACCACGCCCAAGGGCCTTTACGCCCGGGTGTCAGATCTCGGGTCGCTTTTGCGACTCGATGCTCCAGTTTCGAGGCCCGCAGCGTTTACAAAACACGCGCTGCGCCTTGGGAAAGCCAAGGGCACCGTCGTTGCTTGAAGCACCTGGAGTCTTGACCACGCGATCCGGCGCACATCGATTGCCCACAGAGTCCTTCCTGCTGCCCGGGCAGCAACAGTTCTGCGTCAAGCCGTGGGAAATCGCGAATCTGCCCCGGGCGAGCCTCGCCTTGCCGCGGGCCCCCTCTTCGAAGGGCAACGCGCTCGACGACGAGGCCGCGCTGGCCGATGACCCCTGCGCCGGGGCAGAAGTCGGGGCGTGCGAAATCATTCGCCGCTTGTCGCCCGGCTCGGTGAAGGTGCTGCTGGCACTTCGCCACGACCCCCGCGAAGGCTCGACGCTGGTCATCCTGCGGCGCCTCAATCTGCCCGAGGGTCTGGCGAAGGAAATCCAGACCCACGCCGAGTGGGCCTGGCGGTTTCGTCACCCGAACTTGAGCCGGGTCTTCAAGTGTGAAGCCTCGGACGAAGGCATCTTCTGGGTCAGCGAGCGCACCTGTGGAGCGACCCTCGCCGAGCTCACCGCCGCTTGCCGAAAGCTCGGCAAGGGTTTGCCGGTCGGGCTCGCGTTGGCGACTATTCATGAGGCGGCGCTCGGGCTGGGTGAGCTGCATGTGCCCAGCGGCTTCTCGCACGGGCTGCTGAGCGACCAGAGCGTGGCGGTGGCGTTCGACGGGACGACCCGACTGGAAGACGTGGGGATGTTCAAGTGCATCGCCCGGCAGAACTCGTGGGGCGAAGTGCTCGAAGCCGTCGGACCGTATCTGGCTCCTGAGCAGGTGCTCGACGGTCACATGCCCGACGCGAAGTGCGACGTCTTTTCGCTGGGCGCGGTGCTGTACGAATGCCTGGCCGGGCAGCCGTTGGCGCGCACCGCCACGTTCGACGAGCGGGTGAAAAAGCAGGCCAGCGTGACCTGGGTTCCGCCTTCCAGCCTCAATGTCTCGTTGAGCAAAGAGCTCGATGCGGTCGTGGCCTGCGCGATGAACCCGGATCGTTCGAAGCGCTACCCGGACTCGATTGCCTTTGCGCACGCGCTCAACACCGCGGCGTCCTCGTTCATGTGGCGCAGCGAGCTCCGCGCGGACTTCATCGCCAAGCTGTTTCCCAATCGCAAACGGCGCGAGCAGGGGCTGCTCGAAGGCTGCGCCCCGAAGCGAAGCCTGACTTCCCCTGAGTTGCGGATGCCGGTGACCCCACCTGCCTCCCCGGTTGCCCAGCTGCCCCCGCTGCGGGTGCCGCTGGCCAGAATCGCGTTGGCAAAGGTCTCCGTCCCCAAGAGGGTGAAAGAGGCGGTCGCGGTGGCGAAGGTCAAGCGACCGAAAAGCAGATCTACCCGGGGGCTGTGGCTGACCCTCGTGGCGTCAGCGCTCGCCTGGGTCGCCTTTTCAGGTGAAGTGCCGACTGACTATGAGCAGCTGCTCGCGCTGCCGTTGGCCGTCGCCCCGCCGTCGCCCCCGCCGCCGACCTTCAGGCCCCAGGCCACCCCCGCCGAAGTCATCGCCACCTTGATGTCCTTCAGCGACGCTCCGGCCGAGGTCGCTGCGGGCGATGACGAAACGCTCGAGCCCAAAGCTCTGGCCCAAGCGCCGAAGAAGACCGTTCGGCCGGTCAAGCGCAAACGGGCGGCCGAGCAGTTGCCCGATGCGCCCTGGCTCACGGCCAAGCGCAGTCGGCGGTGACTACAGCCGCGCGCCGGTCAGCTTCTCGCTGACTTCCCACAGCTGTTTTGCCAGCGCGGGATCCTGGGCGCGTTTCGACGGGGCCGCGGGCTTCATCAACGCGAAATACTGGCCGGTGACGGTCTGAAGCTCGGGCGCGGCAGCGAGGTGAATTGGAATCTTCGCGGCGTCGGCGGGCGAGCTGCCGAACACCCGTGCCACGGACATCACGACACCCATCAGCCCTCCCTCGCCGGTGCCGAAGCTCGTCTTCACTCCGCCGGGGTGGAAGCAGGTGGCGGTGACGCCGGTGCCCGTTGTTTCGAGGGCAGAGCAAGCGGAGGGATCGACATCGGCAGGGCCGAAGAGCGCGGGTAGGTTTGCATCCCAGCCAGACCCGCGGCCTTCAGCACGAGTGCAACGAATGTCGGCTACCCGCACGTCACCTGGGTGCAGGCGCCCCACAGCCCGGTGCGGTGGGTCTTCGCTTCAGACTCGAGGATCTCGAACTCGGCTTTCCGGCTCATTCCGTCCGGAGCGATGTAGAGCACGCAGGCGTAGCCACTTTGGACCAGGGTGGCGTTGATCTCTTTGCCCGCGACCGAGACGTAGGCGAGCGTTCGGCCGTAGCGATCTTTGCACTCGGTCTCGTATTGCAGCGACACCGTCTGCCCGTCGAGAAACGCGGCGGTGAACGCCTTTGCTTCCTGGCCATAGCAGTCGGTTTTTCCGTTGGTCGTCTCGGGAGTGTCGACGAGCAGCAGACGAAGCCGCACCCCGCTTTCGAGATCCACGGTGTCGCCATCGACGATGTTCACCACCTTGCCGGATGACGGCCCGCAGGGACTCTGCGCGCCGCACCCGACCGCGAACGACACCCACACCAGTGCCGCGAGCTTCACGGGCAGGCGCGGTTCGCCTTCCCGGGAGTGCCCTTGTCGCCCGGTCCGCCATCGGCGAGCACGATGCCTGCGTCCCCGTCACAGAAGTTGGTGAGCAGGTCGTTTTGCACCGAGTCCTGCTTGGTCACATCGAGCTGTCTGGACTTGCCGGCGGTGACCGTGGTCCAGGTCACCTGGTCGACGAGGCCCGCGTCGGTGAAGAGCTGAATCTTCGCGTTGGTGTTCACCAGGTCGAAGCTGAACGTGCCTGCCAGCGGGCCGATGTTTCCGTTCACCAGCGGATCCGTGCTCTTCCCGAACACCAGCAGCGTCCCCGCATCGTACCGAACGCAGTTGGCAGAATTGAGGGCGGTCAGGCCGCTGTTGCCGGTCATCATCATTCCGTTCGTGTCGGCCGTGCCCTTGACCAGCACTTCGAACCACTCGCCCACCGCGTCGGCCGCTGCCACCGGGTCGGCCATGAACTCGGTGATCACGAAGTCGCCGGTGGCCGCTTTGACGATCGGTCGGAACGCCGAAGTGCCGAGGTCAAAGCAGTAGTTGGGGTTCCCCGCGTCGACCGTGCCGGCATCGGTGCCTGCGTCCATGCCCCCGTCAAAGCGGCCGGGGCACACTTCATTGGGCGCGCCGGGACTTCCGAAGTCCGAGCCTCCATCGCTGCCGCCGTCCCACGTCTTCAGCGACAGGCAGAAGTTGAGCGGGTCATTGTTGGCCAGCTCGTTGAGCTGGGCCGAGTCGAGCTGCCAGGACGCTCCGTTGGCGGCGTTGTTGTAGGCGGCCTCATCGATGCCCGCATCGCCGCGCCGAAGGAAGATTCGGCTCATCGAGTCGGCGAGGGTGAGGTTGTAGGTCAGCTTCGGGGGAGGCAGATTTCCATTGATGAAGGGATCCGAGCTGCGGGCAAACAACAGGTAATCGCCGGCGTTCACCGGAAGACAGGCCGTGCTCTTCACGTCGGTGTTCGAGGTCGGGGTGGCGATCGTCATGTCGTTCAAGTCGACCGCCTTCGTCGCCAGCACTTCGAACCATTCACCGGTCGTCGCCGAGGCCAGCTTCGGGTTGGCCATGATCTCGGTGATGATCAGGTCGCCTGCAGAGGGCGGTCGAATCGGCCGCGCCACGCCCGCCTCGACGCAGGTTCCGACCATCGCCTCAGGCAGGCAGGCCACGTTGGCCGCACCCGGGGTCCCCGCGCTGGTCCCGAAGTACACCGTCCCCGGCTGGGTGTCACACCACTTGGTCTCGTCGTCGTTCGCCGCCGAAGTCTTCGGCACGGTGGGGTCGAGCATCCGAGATCGGTTCGACTTTGCGACCCGGGTCCAGGTCACTTCGTCGAAGACGGTCGCGCCGCACTTGATTCCGACCACCCCGCGGGCATTGCCAAAGCTGCCCAGCCCGTCCGCGTAGGTATACCCAATCCACGCGGGCAGCGGCCCGGCCCGGACATCGCCCAGCGTGAAGTAGCTCTGCGCCTTGACCGTGCCGGACTTGACCACGTGGGTCTTCGAGCCGGTGCCGTCGGTGTCCCGGGTGAAGATCACCATTCCCTTCAAATCGATGTCGGTTCCCAGCGTGTTGTAGATCTCGAACCACTCGCCCCCGGTGTCCGTCCCTTCGGGGTCGAGCATGATTTCCGTGACCACCAGGTCCCCCACCATTCGACCCTTACAGGCATCGGTCGCCGGTGGCGGACCGCACGCAATCAACGCCAGACAGCCCAGCCCTACCCACCCGATGCGCGTCGTCATAGTCAGTCACCCTCTGTTGCTTGTTTAGGCTCGGCCTGGCCCTTGTTTTCGAGCAGCTCTGCCAGCTGGGAGCTCGGAGCGAGCACCTGCCCTGGAAGGCTGACCACCAGCTGAAGCTTGTCGAGATTGCGATAGGTGTCGCGGTACTTGTTCACCGTCCCCCGGACTTGAACGTATTCCCCCTTCTTGTACTGGACTCCAGAGGCGAGCAAGACATCGCGGTCGAAGAAGATGACCTCGAAGTCATTGCCCCGATTGCGCGACAACCGGACCACCGAAGGGCCCTGCTCCCCGAAGTGGACCTCGGTGACCGCACCTAGAATGGTGACGCTCTGCCCGACTTTCTGCTCGAGCTTCAGCAGCGCGTCCCAGCGGGTCAGCGCGACGTACTGCTCTGGCTTCTCGACCATCGCTTTCTCGAAGCGGGCAATCGATTGCTCGCGCTCGCCCCACCACTTCAAGCGCTCGGGGTAGTCGTCGTAGTGCATCTTCCCCGGCGCCCAGATGCCGATCTTGGCTTCCTGCGCCTGCTGTTGGGCCTCGAGAAACTCTTGGTGAAAGCGCCGGCTGCGGCCGTACTTCACGAAGTAGGGCGAGAGGCCCGCGCGGACGATCTCGACGTTGAAGTTGACCCACTGCCCGTCTTTCTTCGCAAAGACGTACGCCAGGTACCGGTTGTAATAGTCGCGAATTTCGCCGGGGTGATCGCGCTCGATCCGAACCGAGTCGACGCCATCGAAGAACGCCTGGGCAAACTTTTTTCCGTCTTCTCCCAGCGGGGTGGCGAACTTCACCGGGCGCGGGCTGCCGTTGCGCATCTGCTTCTTGTAGCCGTCCCACCCGGCCGCGAAAGCCGCGCGTTCGTCGGCGTGCTTGAAGGTCTCTTCGGCGTCGATCGCCAACAGCCGCAGCGACGAGCTCAGCCCCTTGACCCGTATCGTGTCGCCGTCGATCACCGCGTTCGAGCCTTCGATTGGAAATTCTCCCAGCTCGAGGCTGACGACTTCCAGCCGCTTGAGCACCGCGCTGGTCTCGTCGCGGGTGAAACGTCGAGCCGAGTGGGGCGCCTGGCACGCGACCAGCGCGAGAAGGGCTGAGAGGAAGAGCGCCGCGCGCATGGAGGAAGGCACCTTCGCTTAAAAGCCGGCCTTGAGATCTAGATAGACGCGGTGCTCGGGGCTTGGAACTTTGATCAGGTACGTCGAGCGTTGATCCAGATAGACGTTCAAATCGTACCGCAATGAGAACCGCAGATTCCTGGCGGCGATGTAGGTGGCCTGAAGGTACGTCCACACCGAGTGCTCGAGGTAGGTGTTGTCCGAGATGTCTTCGTTGAG
>JAYVCD010000225.1:0-6372 GCA_043750125.1 Archangiaceae bacterium
CAGATAATACGCTTCGACCTTGTGCAGCACGAAGGTCAACACCAGGAAGATCCCCAGCCCCACCGGACCCCTGGCCACGTACGCGAGCACCGACAGCACTGCTCCTGAGACGACGTTGCCGATGACCGGCACCAGACCCGAAACGAAGATCAGCACCATCAGCGCCGGGACGTCGCGAATGCCCAGCAGCAGGAGGATCGGCAGCGTGACGATCGTGTTGCACACTGCGACTATCAGCTGCAGCTGAACGGTCACGCTGACCGCTTCGGCGACGTATTCGAACCACCGCACCAGCGTTCCCATCAGGGTCTTCGGGTTGAGTGACCGACGCCAGACGAGCAGCTCGTCCTTGCCCAACAGAAAAACGATCGCGAGGATCATTCCGATGACCGCGTAGAGCGCGATGTGTCCAACGGCTGAAAGGACCTTCACCGCATCGGCAGCGTAGTGGCTGGCAGACTCGATGATCTTGTCCGAGTCGGGCAGATATTCCTGCAGCTGAACTACCCTGGGATGTTCCCGAAGCTCGCTCAAACGGGTTGGCCACGTGGTGCGCGCTTCCACCAACCAGGGACGAACGTGGGCCGCTCCCCACGCGGCAAGGCCGCCCAACACGACCGCCAGCAAGGCAATCAACCCGAGCAAGACCCGCTTCTTGGGCCACTTGAATCTGTGAGCGATCAGCCCCGAACTCAAGCCCAGGCCGCGCTCGAAGGTAACGAAGAAGACCACCAGCATCAGCAAAGATCGAAACAGCACCAACAAGCCGACAAAGGCCAACAGGCAGAGCGCACGGCGCGGGGTTTTCTCTTCGAAGAACGCTCCGATCCGGTCCATGCCCGACTGCTTACCTCAATGAGCCTCTCGCGCCCCCAGCCCACATCGCAGTCGATTGGCCTTTCCGTGGTGCGCCAAGAGCAGGGGGCGACGCATCGAATGCGCGATCGGAATGGGAAATCACCCTGGCCGATGCCTTGCTATCTATTCGGCTAGGATCAGCCGTCATGAACCAGCGCGTCGTGTTTCATTCGGATCAAGCTCCCAAAGCGATCGGCCCTTATTCCCAGGCCGTGCGGTTGGGGCAGGGGCCGATCTTCCTTTCTGGACAAATTCCGCTCGACCCCGCGACCTCCGCGCTGGTTGAAGGAGACATCGGCGCTCAGACCGAGCGGGTGATGCAGAACCTGAAAAATGTGCTGCGTGCCGCGGGCTGTGGCTTCGAGCACGTGGTTCGATGTGGGATTTTCCTCACCGACCTCAATGATTTCGCGAAGGTAAACGAAGTGTACGGGCGCTATTTTGCCGAGAATCCACCGGCGCGCTCCACGGTTCAGGTCACGGCGCTTCCCAAAGGCGCCAAGGTAGAGATCGACGCAATTGCAGTGCTGTGAGCATTTTTTCCTCGGCCGGATACTGAAGTGAGCCACATGTCCAAGCTGGTTTTGATTCTGTCTCTGGTTACCTCCGCCCTCGCGGTCGGGCAGACCACGCCTCCACTCGAGTTCAGCCCGCCGCCGATGGTTCCGGTGGGTCCGCCCCCTGCTCCTGCGCCCGAGCCGGGAACGTCGCTGGTAGACCCGGGGACGCCTCCGCCTCCCAGCGCGCTGCCGCCGCCGGGTTACGTGCCTGGCCAGCAACAAGGCACCAACTACCCGTACTCGCCCTATGGCACTCCTCGACTGCCCAACGAAAAGCCCCCGCTCGAGTGGGGCTACATGGTCAGCGAATCACTCTTCGGAATGCTCACCAGCGCCGGGATTACTTTGCTGCCGTACTTCTTGCTGCTTCGACCGATGGTCATGGGCCAATCGGTCCTCGGCGATCCCACCATCGACACCACCATCTTCATCCTGCTGCTTTCCGCTGTCCCACTGGCGGTGTCTCAGACCCAGCTGGCTCTCGCCAACGGCAGTCGGTACTACTTCAGTGAAGCGTGGCCGGCCGCGCTGGCGGGTCTGGCTGCGCAGGCCGCGGTGTTGAGCATCTTCTTTTTGTTGCCGCGACAGGCGGGCTATCCGGACACCACGTTGATGTCCGGGAAGAACGAAATTTTCCTGCTCGTCGGCTCGGTCGCCTTCGTGCCCTTGGTGCAGATGCTGGTCATCAATCTCACCAAGTCGTCTCGGGCGGCCCGATTGGGAGCGCTGACTCGGGACGAGAAGGGAAAGTTTGCGCTCGGGATGCCCGCGGTCGGGCCGTTGGTCGCTCAGACTCGCCTGGGAATGTCGGTCGGAGTGCAGGCCTCGCTGATCAACGTCAGCTGGTAATTTCCCCGACGCCGCGCGCATAGGGTTGTTACTGTGCGCGCCACTTCGTGATGCGTCTGCGGCGAGAGCGAGTTGTCCTGGTCGCGAGTTTGGCCCTGCTCCTCGGAGCTGGGTTCGCCGTGGCCGCCAACAAGCGTGAGCGCAGCGAGGCCATTTATCCGCCCCAGCACATTCCGCTGACTTTCAGCCACGAGCTTCACTTTCAGGCCGATATCGAATGCGAAGCGTGCCACGAGAACGCGACCAAGAGCGTCCGTGCCACCGACCGCCTGCTGCCTGCGCACCCCGAGTGCGACTCGTGCCACGACATCGAATCGGCGGCGAAGGGCAAACAGGTCGACCCGAAATCGGCCTGTGAGGACTGCCACAAGAACTTCGACAAGAAGGCCCAGAAGGATCCGCCCAAGGCGAGCTTCCCCACCGCCAACCTGCTCTTCAACCACCGGGTTCACAAAGAGAAGCAGATCGAGTGCATCACCTGCCACATGAGCTCGATCACCAACACGATGCGCGAGGTGGGGCTCGCGACCCGGCTGCAGTTGCCGAAGATGGAAACCTGCCTCACCTGCCACGACGGAAAGGTGGCTCCTTCTGCGTGCTCGACCTGTCACGTCTCAGACGCCACCGGTCGTATCGCCCAGCAGTTTACCTCGGGCACTTTGCGGCCGATTCAAGGCGACCCCTTCGGAATCGATCACGGCCCCCGCTTCGAGTTCAACCACGGCACGCGCGCCAAGCTCGACCGGGCGATCTGCATGCAGTGCCACACCGAAGGAAGCTGCGCCCAATGTCACGACGGGCTGCAGAAGCCGCTGTCGGTGCACCCCAACGACTACATCACGCTGCACCCGGTTCAGGCGCGGATGGATTCCCTGCGCTGCGAAGGATGCCACCGCTTTCAGTCGTTCTGCGCGGCGTGCCATGAGCGGGTGGGCCTCGGCCTGGATTCTGACCCATCGCTGCGCGCGCGAAACGTTCGGGTTCACGCCGACTACGCGACCTGGGTCGTTATCCGTGGGCCCAACCACCACGCGATCGCCGCTTCACGCGACATCAAGTCGTGCATCTCCTGCCATCGCGAAGAGTCATGCACGTCTTGTCACGCGACCCCGGCGCTGATGGGTCTAAACACCAACCCGCATCCGAAAGATTTCAAGAATGGCTGTCGGGCGCTTGCTTCGAACAACGACCGCGCTTGCCTCAAGTGCCACACCGTCGCCGACCTGACGATGAACAAATGCAAGTGAAGTCCGCGCTCGCGCTGCTTTGCCTCACCGGCTGCTTGAGCCCCGGTGCGCCGCTCTACGGGAAGTTGGACACCGTTGCGCCGAAGGTAACGGCCATCAGCCCTGCGATGGGGGGGGATGCCGGAGTGCCCACCTTGTCCCCATCGCAATTCATCGTGCTCACGTTCTCCGAGCCGATGGATCTCGATTCGCTGCGCCCCGGCATCGTCGTGCGCAATAAGGATCGCAAGGAGCAGCCCCTGACCATTCAGGTGGACGCCGACCAGCTTCGCCCGATCACCGCCAGAGATCCGGACCTCGAATTCAAAGTTCAGATCTCGTCTGCGACCGTAGGCGGGTTCACCAACGGCGCGTACCAGCTGATCCTTCGTACCCTGCTCATCGACCAGCAGGGCAACGGGCTGGACGGCGAGTTTCTCGGCGCGTTCAACGTTCAGTTTTAAAGCCCGTCCCCCACTGACTTCGGGATCATCGGGCTCGCATTCAAAACAGTCGGAAGCCCAGCCCAAGGCGAATCGCCCAACCCGCGCGATATTGAATGACGCCCAGCGGCTCTTTGATCGCGTCGAGCCCGACGTTCGCCATCACCAGGCCCGACATATTGCCGCCGAGGTGAATCTCTGCCCCGGCTCCGACGGTCGGCACCACGTGAGAACCCTGCGAGGTAAGCACGACCGACCAGGGAAGATCGAACAATGCGATGCCCGCGACGGTGTCCGAAAAACGGTAGCTGGCGATGAAGCCCACCCGCGGTCGCAGGGCGACGTACGAGAAGTTCGCTCGATCGTAATAACGCGTGCCTGAGTTGGCCTCGAGGCCCAGCCCCACCGTCGGTGCCAACTGAATCTTTCCCTTCTCGTAGACGGGGAACTTCAGGCCCGCTTCGAGCCACCCCGAAGCGAGCAGGTAGTTGAACATCAGCTTCACTTCGAGCTCGAGCATCGAGAAGCCCTGGCGAAAGCCGCCACCCACTTCAGGTGCTCCGAGCATCGCGTACAGACTCATTGCCCCCGCGGGCAAGACGGCCGGAGCGACGACTCCTCCGACCCGTCGATCGGTCATCGAAGAAACGTGGGCCTCCGAGACGGTGATCTGTCCTTTCCCTCCCGTTTCATCCGCAACAGCAGCAAGGCCCAACGACAGCGCGACGACCAGTGTGGGTAGGTGCATGACTCGCGCACCGTAAGCCTGTTTTTTGACGACCTCCATTTTTCGCTACACCCTTGTGGCATGAGCGAACTGACCGGTGACCGCCGAACCCGCCGTCGTGAAGCCGCTTACCTCCAGCGCCGCCGCTACCCGCGCCTGGCTCTGGACGTCGACTGGTTCGTCGAGTCTGAGGGCTGTTCGACGTTGGGCCGGGGGCTCGAGATCTCGCCCCGAGGCGCGATGCTCCCCCTGATCTGCGTTGGCAAATTCAGCAGCGAAGTGACGCTCTACGTGTCGCTTCCGGGTCGGGCCCGCATGTTCAAAGCACGGGCCCATGTCGCGCCGCGCAGTGAGCGGGGTTGGGTGATTCAATTTCACGAAGTCGCGGCTGAAGATCTCACCTTGCTCGCGGAAACCCTGATCGAGGAGCACGGGCTCGCCGCGCTGCCCAGCCTCGAACGGAAATACGCCCGGTTCGCGGGGCTGGAACCCCGGGTCCCGGCCGATTCGCGCTAACCGAGGAGCCTGATGTAGGGTCCCGTCGTTGTTGGACGCCCTGGAGGCACCTCGTGCAGATTCCCGCCCCCGCCGCTCGCAGCGCGGCGCAGACCGCTCAGAGCGGAACGCAGCATGCGCAGCAGATCTTGATTGTCGATGCTGACGAGGGCTCGCGATCGGTGCTCTGCGTGGCGCTCGGTCGCGAGGGCTTCGAGACGCTGACGGTGTCGAGCTCTGTCGAGGCAATGCGGCTGTTGACCCCCGGCCTCCCCCTGCCCGAAATGATCGTCGTCGCCAGCGAGCTTCGGGAAGAAGACGGCTTTTCTTTCGTCGCCCAGGTCCGGGGTGATCGCCGCACCGCGTCGATTCCAGTGCTGCTGTTGGCCAAAGGCGACGAGCCCCAGTTTCACCAGCTCTCTCGCGTTGTCGGGGCGGACGAAATTCTTCTCAAGCCGATCTATGCCCGCGACATCGCGACGCTGGCGCGCTTGCAGTTGGCAGCGGTGGGCAGTGATGGCGGCCGGATCCTCGATTGCAAAGCGGTTCCGGTGTCCCACCTGCTTCGGGCGGTGCTCGGCACTTCGCGCTCGGGGGTGATCGAGATGGAGAAGGGCCGGGGCCACATCGCGTTTCGGCGCGGCAAGGTCCTCGACGCCAACTTCGATGGTTTGCACGGGATCAATGGGTTGGTTCGTGCGCTCGCGCTGGCCCGGGGACCGTACAAGATCAACGCCCGAAGTCTGGCCTTCGACGCCGCCTTCCATTGCACCCTCAAAGAAGTCATCAACGTCGTTCTTCCCCGGCTGCAGCGCTGGGAAGAGCTGATGGTGCGCAGCCTGCCCATCGACGCTGTGCTGGGGCTCGATTTCGCCGCGCTGGCGAAGGCGCTGACCTCGATGCCGGACGCGGTCAACGGGGTAGTGCGCTTGTTCGACGGTCTGCGCGACGTGCGCCAGGTGCTGATGGACAGCCCCCTCGATGAGACGGTGAGCCTCGAGATCGCGACCCGCCTGTACCTGATGGGCGTCGTCGTTACGATCAAAGCCGAGCCGCACAGCGGAATCGCCAGGCCCGACCCCCGGCTGTTCGAGCCGAAACCCAGCGAAGCCCAGGAACGAATGGACGCGCTGTTCTCGTCCAGCAGTCCCCCGGTTCAGGTGCTCGCCGAGGCCAGCTTCGCCGACGTCGATTGGGAGCATCAGAGCCCCGGC
>JAYVCD010000226.1:0-3949 GCA_043750125.1 Archangiaceae bacterium
TCGGTGGCCGTCGCCACCAACGCGTTTGGAATGGGCATCGACAAGGCCGACGTCCGCTTCGTCGTGCATTACGAGGTGCCCGACTCGATCGAGAGCTACGCGCAGGAGGCGGGCCGCGCCGGCCGCGACGGAAAGCCGGCCCACGCCGTGCTGCTCTTCAACCACGCCGACGTCTTCACCCAGCAGCGTTTGATCGAATCGAGCCACCCTCCCCAGACCCTGTTCGCCGACGTTTGGGATGCGCTGTACCGCACCGAGTCGTTCGATCGCGGGGTCCACGTGCTCGCGGCCCAGGTCGGCGCCAACGAGTTCGAAGTTTCGGCGGTGCTCAAGCAGCTCGAGCGGGCCGGAAAGTTGTCCCGGGGAGGCCGGGGAGAAGGCCGCTGGGGCATCGACGTCCAGGCCGGCGCCAACCCGCTGGGCCCCAAGAGCGCCGAAGCGCGCGCGGTCCTCGCGGCCGTGCTCGACCTGATTCCGGCGGGCAGCAGCGGCAGCACCGAGCTGCACCTGCTCTCGCGCAGCTCGGGCCTGGACGAAGAGCGCGTCCGCCATGCCCTGGGCTTGCTCGAGCGCGCGGGCAGCGTGGTGTTGCGAAAACCGTTCAGCGGTCGCGCGATGGAATGCCTGGTCAAGGTCCCCTTCCGCGAGCTGGGGTTGGACCTGTCGCGGGTGCGGGCCCAGGAACGACAGGCCCTGCTGCTGCTGAAGCGAATGACCGATTACGCCTATGGCAAAGGCTGCCGGCGACAATTCTTGCTGCGCTACTTCGGCGAGAACGACGCCGCGCGCGCCTGCGGCGGCTGCGATGTCTGCATGGGCGGCAAGCTCAAGGCGCGCCCGGTTTCTGCCACTTCCGCCCCCGAGCGGGTCCAGGTCCCCTTCGGAACCCCCGAGACCTTCAGCATTCTCGCCGCCGAAGAGCTGAAGCGGTTTCGGCGCGAGCTGTCCAAAGACCTGGCCCTGCCCTCGTACCTCATCTTCAACGACGCCACGATGTACGGCCTGGCGGCGGCCCTTCCCGTCACCGAAGAGGAATTCCTGAGCGTCAAGGGGGCCGGCGACGCCACCTGGGAACGCTTCGGCCCCAAAATCGTCGAGATTTGTCTGATGGCCCGGGCGGCAGGTCACGCCCCCCAGGCGGTCGCCGCCAGCGCCCGCAGGCGACGGCGCTAAGAGCGCGGTAGGCTCGCCGGTTCCGATGAGGGCCCTGCTTGCGATCGTCGTTTTGGTGCTGTGCCCGGCAGCGGCCTGGGCCAAGGCCAACGGCTTTGCGTCCAACGGCTGCAGCGGCTGCCACGGCGGGGGCGCCTCGCACACCGTCACAATCACCTCGAGCAACCCCGCTCCGGCCCCGGGCCAGGCGGTGACGCTGACCCTCACGCTGCAGGGCGCGGGCGCGGTCGGAGGCTTCTACCTGCGCAACGCGGGGGTCGGCACGTTCGCCAATCTCTCGGGGGCCACCCGGCTGGTCTCAGCCGAGCCGGTGCACGCGTCGCCCAAAGCGGCCTCGGGGGGCCAGGTCGTCTTTCAGGTGCAGTGGACTGCGCCGGCGCCCCCCGGGGGAGCAGACTTCGAAGCCTGGACGGTGCTCGGCAACGGGAACAACAGCAGCTCGGGGGACAGCACTGGCTACACCCGGTTCAACCTCGTCTGGGGCTGCGCGGGAATCACGGTCTACGGAGATTTTGACCTGGACGGCTACGGCGCGGTCGACCGGGGCACCAGTCGAAGGTGCGCCGCAGTTCCCGGCTGGTCCGACAAGGTGGGCGACTGCGACGACAACGACGAGCTCGTCCACCCCAACGCGGTCGAGACGTGCAACGGGAAGGACGAGAACTGCAACGGGCAAATCGACGAAGGCCTGACGATGACCACCACCTGGCCCGACGCCGACAAAGACGGCTACGGAGCCATCAACGGGGCCCCCGCCACCGGGTGCTCGAGCTCTTCTCGCGCTCCGAACAACAAAGACTGCAACGACGCCGACCCCAAGGTGCACCCCGGAGGAATCGAGGTCTGCAACGGCCAGGACGACAACTGCGATGGGAGAATCGACGAGGGGGTCAGGGTCCGATGCGGGGTCGGCTGGTGCGCCCGCTACGGGCCGACCTGTGACCCCGCGCTGTGCGTGCCCGGCCCGCCCGCGGTCGAGACCTGCAATTACTTCGACGACGACTGCGACGGAGTCGACGACAACGGCGTCACCTGCCCCGCGGGCGACGAGTGCCTGCTGGGCCAGTGCGTGATTCTCGAGCGCGGCCCCGATGGCGGAATCCAAAAGCCGCCGGTCGACGCCGGCCACGTCGTCGTCGTCCCTCCGGTGGTTCCGGTGAAGAACGGTTGCTCGACCGCCCCCGGGCTGTTCGGCCTGCTCGCGCTGGTGGGGCCCCTGACCGCCCGGGTCCGAAACCGAAGGCTCAAGGCACCTGCGCGTCTTTGCGGCTGACGAGCTTCGCGAACAACCACATTCCGGTGCCCACGGCGACCGCGAGCAGAAAAATCACCACCACCGTCGCGAGCCCGAAGACCAGCCGCACCTGCAGCTCGGAAATCTGACCCCAGGCGTAGGCGTGCTTGATGGGATCCAGCAGGCCCACCACGTCGATCGCCCGGGCGGGAAAGGCTTCCATCGCCAGGCACGCCTTCTCGGCCCAGCGGGGGTTGAAGACCCGACGAATGCCTTCGAGCCCGGTGGCGATCGCCAGGTAGAGCGCGGACAGCAACGCCGCATTGTGGACACTGAGGCGGAGGACCAGCGCGTTCACTGCAGCCGCTTCTTCAACAGCGGCAGACCGCGCTGGACCCGGCCCCGCTCGCCTTCATTCTGGCTGACCTGAAGGTAGGCCTCGTACCACTGAATGGCGCGCTTCAAAGAGTCGGTGTCCCCGCGGGCCAGCAGGTCCGCGTACGCGAGCACGCCTGCACTGAACGACGCATCGAGCTCGGCCGCTCGGCCCATTTCTTCCAGCGCCTTTGCGTCGTCCTTCTGACGCAGCGCAACCACCCCCGACGCGTAATGGGTCACCGCCAGCGAAGGCATCAGCAGCAGCGCTTCATCGCCAGCGACCCGGGCGTCCTTCAGCGCTCCCGTCGTCGCCTCGAGCCGGGCCAGCGCCGCGAGGGCCACCGCGCGATCCCAGCTGTGGGGCGCATTCTTTCCCCAGTCGGTCAGCTCTTTGATCGCCTGCTTTCCGCCCACCGGTCGGGCGTGAAACGGGCCCACCCGTGCGCACGCCGCCTTGGGGTCTTCGCGCGCGGCCGCCTGGTACGCGGACAGGGCCATGTCGAGCGCTCCCTGGCGGACGAAGGCCGCGCCGATTTCACAAAAGGTCTCGGGGTCCTTGGGGTTCAACTTGTTGGCGGCCTCGAGCGACTTCATCGCGGCGCGCGGGTCTCCGAGCGCGAACTGCACCTTGGCTCGGGTGCGCCAGCTCTCTACGTCGTTGGCGCCGCCCTTGATCGCCCGCGCGCTCGCGGCGTCGGCTTCTTTCAACTTTCCGTTGAAGTACAGCGCGGCGGCGTAGTCGCTCTGGATCTCATCGACCGCGGCGTTGTCGGCCACCCCGGCCTCGGCGGCCTTCAGCGCCTCGGGCAGCCGGCCCAGCACCAGCAGCGTGCGCACCAGCATTCTGCGGGCGGGAAGATGAGAGCCGTTGCGCTCGACCGCCCGGGTCAACGGCTCGAGCGCGACTTCGGGAAGGCCCAGGGTCAACAACAGCTCGCCGAGCGTGGTGTTGGCTTCGTAGTCGAGCGGATCTTTCGCCGCTTCCTCGAGCTGGACCTTCGCTTTGTCCAGCGCGCTGTTCTTCATGTACAGGCGGGCCAACGCCACCTGCATCGTGGGCTTGTTGCGCTTGCTGCTCAGCACCAGCTTCTCGAGCATCGCGACCGCCTTCTCGCCGCCCTCTTCCGTCGCGTCACTCACCGCCAGCGTGACCGCCGCTTCGGC
>JAYVCD010000227.1:0-6010 GCA_043750125.1 Archangiaceae bacterium
CATCGCGCTGCGTTCAGAAGAGCTTGGAACGAGGACCAGCAGCGTGCCGACCACCGCCACTGCCGCGCCCGCAGGAATCAGGACCGCGGCGATGCTGGACTGTTGAAGGGCGGCCGCGGCTCCGCTCACGCGATCTGCCCGCACCGTCCCCGAGGAATCCGGAGGGTTCGCAGCGGCCGTGGATGCAGCGAGCCCTGCGAAGATTCCTCCCACCACCACCCCGGCCCCTCCCACGCCGATCAAGCTCCACCCCGCCACGTGCTTTCCGTCCATCGCAGGCGACCCTGAGCTCGAGACCTCGACGCTGGGTTCGGCGCGCGGCAGGGGCGGGGGGCTCAGCTGGGCCACAACAACCGAGTTTTCAGGAAGGGTGGACTCGAGCGTCTGCAACTTCAACTCACTGACCATCTGCAGCAGCGCGTCACGCGCCGCCGCGGCCTCGACGCGGACCTTGCGCACCAACACCCCATCCGAGCGGACGACGCGGCCCAACCCGAGCACGCCCGTCGGCGTCGCCTCGAGCCGCACGTACAATCCGTAGAGAGATTCGGTGGCCTGGGCCAGAAACCGCAGGCAGCTGTCCCTGAGCGCGCAGCCGATCGCCGAGGTGCTCAGCAGGGCTTCATCGATTCGCGCCGACCCCGCGAGCTTCACCCCGGGGACGCGGGCCACCATCACGTCAAAATGGGCCGCAAGCTTTTCGCGATCTTCAGCGGAAAATTGGGCGGTCTCGAGAGGGTGCACGGCCAGGCGCGGTTCGGCCCAGGCTGCCCCAGACAACAAAAATGCCACAGCCACTGCGAATCGAGCCAAGCGTACCCTCCTGTTTGCGCCACCCATTGCAAAGCCGCTGCCAGCCTTACCTTGCACCGCTGGAAAAAAGGACCCCCCTGCCCATCGTCACTCTCTTGTTGCTCGCGCTGGGGTTGGCGGCAGACGCCACCGCGGTGTCGATGACCGCCAGCCTGTCCGCTCCGCGGGTGCGGGTGCGTGATGCGTGGGTGTTGGCGGCCAGCTTCGGCGCGGCGCAGGCGCTGATGCCGGTCATCGGTTGGGCGGTGGGCAGCCGCTTCGCAGCCGAGATCGAGGCGTGGGACCACTGGGTGGTGCTGGCGCTGCTCGGGGGCATCGGAATCAAGATGGTGTTCGACGCGCTGAAGGCCAAGCCGCCCGGCGAGCCCTCGGCCGCCAACCCGTTTGGATTTCGAGCGGTGGCCGTGACGTCGCTTGCGACCAGCGTGGACGCGCTCGCGGCCGGAGTGACGCTTCCCCTGCTCGACGTCCGGATCCTCACCGCGGCGGTCGTCATTGGGGCAGTGACGTTCGTCCTCTGCTTTGCCGCAGCGATGCTCGGCCAGCGCCTGGGCGCACGCTTCGGTCGGAACATCGTCGTCGCAGGCGGGGTGCTGCTCATCGCCCTGGGGGTGAAGACGGTGGTGGACCACGTCACGGCGCGGAGCCGGGCCGCCGTCTCGACTCAGGGGTAGAGCACGTCCATCACTTCGGGCTTCTCTTCCTCGGTGGCGATCAGATCGTGGCAGGTGCCGCCGCACTTCTTCTGAATCGACTCGCCCTTCGCGGTCTCGTGGTTCTTGTCGTGACATCGAAAGCAGCCGGGCTCGTGTTGGAAGTAGTCGGTGTAGGTCCCCCAGGTGACTTTCATCTCGGGGAAGTTGTTGTGGGTCCATTCCTCGGCGAGCAGCTTGCCGGCGACAGCGACCTTCTCCATCCCAACCGCGTCGAGGGCGGGGACCTGCCGGGCGTACGCGGCAGTCAAGGCGGCGGGAATGCCCTTCATGGCTTCCGCGTGCGAGGGGTACTGGGCTCCGAGCGCAGCCCGCGCTTCACGCCCGATGAATGGAAGGCCTTTGTCGATCGCGCCCCGTCCGAGCGCCTTCTCGACGATCGACTGGGGGGTGAAGAAGCGATGGGCGGGGCGGTTGTGACAATCGGTGCAGCCCATCGGGTACCACTGCGCATCCGCCGGAGCCTTCACGTCCCTGGCGGTGAACTTCTCGAAGCTGCCGTCCGGGCGCGTCACTTCGATGTCTGTGATTGTTCCGCGCTTCGGATCCGAGAGGTAGCGGATGTTCATTCCGTTGTGTTTGTGCACGCCTTCCCACTTTCCGTCTCGAAACCCACCCACCTTCATCTGGTACACGGTGGTCTTCTCGACCGCCTTCTCCTCGTCGCCGTACGCGCGCCGAATGTGAAGCCGGTCTTCGGTGAATCGTTGGGTGGTGTGACAGCGGGTGCAGATCTCGCTGCGGACCTCGGTGGGTTGCGGCACCGGGCGGGCCACGTCTCCGGCGATGAACTGCAGCAACTGGGTCGCGCCGCGCAGCTTGGCCTTCGCAAAATGGCCCGCGCCTTCGCCGATGTGACAATCGGCGCAGAGCACCCGGGCGTGCGCGTTGACCTGGTGGGCCACCGCCTGGGGTTGCATCACGTTGTGGCAGGTGCCGCCGCAGAACGCGTCGCTGTGCAACACCTCGAGGCCTTTGTACGTCGCAGTCGAGATCAGCATCAAATTCAAGATCGTCACTGCAATGACAATCAAAGCGAGGGTGCGAAGCCGCGGAATATTGAAGTTGAGCACCGGAAAACCCACCGGGCCTCCAGCCTTTTCCCGCTTGCGCAGAAAATACAAACCCACCGGAATCAGCAGCAGCCCGAGCAGGAAGATCGCCGGCAGCAGGACGAAGCTGATGATCCCGGTGTAGGTGCTCAGCGGGTGGCCCCCGAGCTCGAGCGCGAACAGCGTGAGAATTGAGATTGATGCGACGGTGGCGAGAAGCACTCCGAGCAATGACAACCCATGGCGGCCCGCGCGCCAGAGCAGGTCGCGCACCATCTCGACTTGCTTCTGAATGAAGGGTTGAGCTTGTTTCATTGGCCGGTGATTTTTCCGTCGAGGTGCTTCGAAGTCAGGCCGCCGTCCGGCAAGGCGGTGAAGATGATTCCCCCGTCGGGGTAGACGGTGCCGCCGTGGCAGACGTCGCAAGCCACGGTGAGCGCGGCGTCGTGACCCAGGGTGCCGTCTTTGGGCGGCAGGCCGTGGCAGGTGCCGCAGGCGGCTTGATCGCTCTTCCCGGTCCACGACGGGTTGCGCAAGAGGCTCGCCGCCGTGTCGGGGTGTCCGAACTCGCCCCCCCCGTGGCAGTAGACGCTGCTGCAGGTCGCGTTCGCCGCGTTGTAGACGGCCCGCGCGCCCTGGCTCGTCGCGAGGCTGACCCCGTTCGGCGGGAAGACTTCGGCGGGCGGTGGAGAGTCGAGGTGCCCGACTGCAGAAACCGTGGTGGGCACGAGGTGGCACTCGCTGCAGGACATCGGCCCGCGCAGTCGGCTCGCGTGAAGGTGAGCGTCATGCGCGCCGACCGTCTGGACCCCGGCGTCGGAGCCTCTTCCCTTCAAGTCGACGAAGGTCGGGCTGTCTGGGCCGGAATGGCAGGCGTCGCACCGCTCGCCCCCGTTGCGCAGGTCCACCTTTCCGTCGAGGTGCAGCGCGAGGTCGACCCCGCCGTCGGCGTAGCCCGCCCCATGACACAGCTCGCAGCGGTTGTCCGAATGGCTCGAGGGCGGGGCGCCGTGACAGCTGCCACAGGTGATGTCGCCCTTGCCCGCCCGGGTCCACACCGGATCTTTCCGGGTGGGTGCGGTGTCGTCCTTCGCCGGCGCATGGCAGTAGACGTTGGTGCACGTCGCGCGGCTGCGGTCCCAGGTGGCGACCCCGGTCGGGCCCGAAGCGAGCCGCACTTCGACCGGGGCCTCGAGGAAAACTCCGGGGCGACGAAAGTGCCCCTCGTCGGTGACGCTCTTCACCTGCAGGTGGCAGCTGATGCAGTCGGAGGCCCGATGGGTGGGGCCGTCGGTCAGGTGCGCCCGGTGCGCTCCGACCCCGAGGCCGGTGGTCGCGCGCGCGCCGTTGAGATCGCGGGGGGGCGCAGCAGACGTGGAATCGCCGTGACAGGTGTTGCATTCCAGCGGTCCTTTGAGGTGACAGCTGTTGCAGTCGGACTGCGCCGCGCCCCCGCGCAGATCTTCCCCGTGACACTTTTTGCACTCGGTCAGGTCGTAGCGGGTGGCTCGAAGCGCGACCCCGTGAAACTGCTCAGGGTCGGTCGAGGTCGCCCAGCCCCGGGGGTGAAACTGATGCGGAATCGGAGCGGCCCGGCACCGCACCACCCAGTCCTCCAGCACGCGCACCTCTTCTGCCGCGAGCGCGGTGTGGCTGCCCAGCTCTCCACGGGCCGCGGCCAGCAACAGTGAGCCCGCGTCTCCCGGCGCCACGCGGGGGGTCCCGTCCTCGCTTCGAGAAACGGTCTGGGTGTGAGCGCCGACCTGGTAGCCGCCTTCGGCTCGGGTGGCAGAGTGACAGGGAAGGCAGCGCGCCTCGACCAGCGGACGAATCTTCACCTCGTAGGACGGACAGATCGGCCCGAACCCGCTCGGGCGGACCACGCCGCAGCCTGCCAGCGCGGCCGCGAGGACAGCGAGCAGCGTCTTACAGATGGCAGACCTGGCACATCGCATTGCTTCGGATCTCCTCTTTGCGGTGACGCACCATCCAGCTCGGAGGGTGGGGGTTGCCACCGACTCCGCCGACCCGGTGACAGCCGACGCAGCTGGAAGAGGCGCCCTGGTCGTGGCACGACGCGCAGCTGACGATGTCGCGGCGCGCGGCCGGCCCGTGAGCCATCCCGTCGCCAAACCCAGCGGGGTGAGGATCGAGCGAGGTGCTGCTGCCGGGGTTGAGCCCATTCTTCGCGTGGCAGCTCTGGCAGGACTCGATTCCGTGACAGCGCAGACACGACGCCTCGTCGGCCTTCGCTTCGACCGGGTGCCGGCTGAAGAAGTCGTTGCGGTGAATGAAGCTGCGGTCGACGCGCTCGGCCAGCAGGACGTCGACCCGGACCGCTTCGGTCTTCGCGTGGCAGCCGGAACAAAAGGTCTGCTCGTGGCAGTTGGCGCAGGTCGCTCCGGCCGATCGCGCTTCGAGGCGGTGGTCTTTCAAGTAGTCCCCGCGGTGCGAGAAGTCGGACACCGGCTTGAGCTGATACTTCGTCAGGTCCTTGTGACAGACCTCGCACTTGCCCGCGGCGTACTGCTCGGCGTGTTCGTGACAGGTGAGGCAGCCCGCCATCTTCGGCGCCATCCCCTCGGTGCGCAGCGGCTCGGGCAGGCTCTGGTGGCAGACGGAACAGTCTTCCTTCACCAGCTCGAGGTGTTTGGAGTGGTCCATCTTCAGGTCCCGCACCCGCGCGACGACCGCGGCCGGCTTGTCGGGTTGGGTGTGGCAAAAACCACAGTTCCCCTTCTTCTTTTCTTCCGAGTGGCATTGAAGGCACTTCTTCTCGGTCGGCAGATCGCGGGTCTCCAGATTCGTCGAATCGAAGATCGTCTCGTGACAGCTGATGCAGGCGAGATCGGCTTTGGCGTGGCGTGCGTGCGGCACCCGAATCGCGTCCTGCCGCGAAACGAAGATGCCGACGAAGCTGGCGCAGGCGGTGAGGGCCAGGGCACCCGAGACGAAAATCCAGCGACGCGCGCTCATCAAAAATTTCCATCCGCGGGGAACAGCCAGGCGAGCTTGGCGATCGCTTCGATTCGGCTCTCGAAAGTCGGAGTGGTGGCGGCGAACAGCGTCGCTCCGACCAGCCAGGATTTACCCACGGGGTGCGTCGCCGTCGTCGAGGCCGAGAACGAGACCTTCTGGCCGCGAATCGGCCGGTCGAGCACGTAGGTCTCGAGATCCACCGCCAACCCGAGGCCGGACGGAAGGGTGTGGCGGGCGCCGACGCGCACCTGCGAGAAGCCATTGTCGGGAATCTCGAGCCGGTGGAACTGCGCGGTCAGCGTGGTCGTCGCCGCGCGAAACGGGCGGACCGCGACCCGGGCGCTGGCCTCGAAGCCCTGCTCACCGTTGATCCAAAGGGCGCGGACATCGCCGAAGAGCGAGACGGACGGCGCCACCTGGAAGGTGATCCCCACGCCTGCGTCGTCGCGGGTG
>JAYVCD010000228.1:0-9051 GCA_043750125.1 Archangiaceae bacterium
GAGCTCCATCACCAGAAAATACGACTCGCCCGACGTGCCGACCTCGTGCACCTTGACGATGTTCGGGTGATCGAGAAACCGCGCCAGGTCCCCTTCCCCCGCGAACATCGCCACCGCTCCGGCATCGTTTTCTTTTTCGGCCCTCAGCTTCTTCAGCGCGAATTCCTGGCCTTGGCGCGGACCCACCGCTGCACGCACCTTGAAGACCTCGGCCATGCCGCCTTTGCCCAACAGACTGACCACCTCGTAGTTTCCGAGCATCGGGGCCGTTTCTACTGCGATCGTTTGCGATTCAAGCGTTCGCGGGCCACCCGCGCGTCGGCGAGCAGCCGGCGGAACTCGGTCTCATTTCTCAGCGCGTCGAGCGCGTGATCCTTGTCGAGCTGCTCAGCCATCGTCCCCTGGGGCAGCAACTTGATCGCCCGAGTCAGACTCTGCAGCGCCTCGCGCCGCAGCCCCGACCGGCTCTGGGCGCAAGCCAGGTTGTAGTGAAGGTCGCCGAGCTCTGAGTCGTTGAGCCGCGATCCCTTGGTCAGCTGCACCGCGCGCTGAAGACTCGAGAGCGCCTTTTCATTGTTCTTGAGGTTCAGCTCTGCGACCCCGAGCCCCGCGTGCGCCGTCCAGTTGTCTTCCCCGTAATTGATCCCGCGCTCGAAGGCCTGCGCCGCCGCGCGAAAATCGCCTTCCTTCATCTTTTTTTGCGCCAACAACAGCGACTTCTCGCCGAGGTCTTGCTGCTCGCGTTTGCTGATTGGCTTCGAGGTGGCCAGCTGCGCCGCCGACGCAGTGTCTTGCCGAACCGACAGCTTCTCTTCGACGGTCGCGACCACGAAGCTCAGACGCTTTGCTTCTAGCCCCGGTGAAGTGCAGCCCGCCTGAAGCTTCACGTCGCCTGACAGCGAGCTCTCGTGCCACACCGCCAGAAAGGGGTAGGCGACTTCGGGCGGGCAGGACGGCCCCACCTGGCAGAGCAGGACTGTGCCGACGAAGACATTGCCTTCAAAGGCCCCGTTGACGATCGCGCTGTCCGGCTTGAAGTTGCAGCGGCCTCCGCGCTTGAATTTCGCGGTCACCTTCCCTTCCCCGCCAGAAGTGAACTCGAACAAGCCCAGACCTGAGCCGCTCCACAGCCCAGCAAGCGCGGGGCCGCCCCAGGCCGGCGACCAGAACAGCAAACTCAAGGCAAGGGCCAAACGCGCCACCGCAGCAATTTAACCTGTTTCTGAAGGTTCCGAGGGCTTCGCTTGCATCTGCAATCCGTCCTCTTAAGATCAGCTCTGAGGAAGCTGAATTTCCAAAAGTTGTTCCCTGCGGGGCTCGTGATGAGCAGCTGAAATTCGAACCGACACGTTCATTTCGGGAGCCTTTCCCAGGTTCCCACCTTTCTTGAACGGTTCAATAGACGTTGCTCACACGGTCATGGCGGGGAACTTTGTTGAAGGCAGTAAGGCGCAGGTCCGGAAGGTGTTGGAAGGGCGTCGTCGGGCGCTGACTGTCGAGGAAGTGAAGGCGAAGGGCGGTGAGGCGCAACGATGCCTCGCCGCCCTTTCGTCTTTTCAATCGGCCCAAACCGTTGCCCTCTATGCCTCGGAGTCATTCGAGGTGCCCACCGCTTTGCTGTGGGCTGGACACCAGGTGTGCCTGCCCCGGGTCAACCCGGGCTCAAGGGTGCTGTCGTTTCACCGGATGGGGTCGCCGACCGAGCTGGTCCCGGCAGGCAAGCTGAAGCTGCTCGAGCCCCCCGGCGACGCTCCGCGCGTCGAGCTGACGGAGATCGACTTCTGGGTCATTCCGGGCACAGGGTTCACGCCGAAGGGAGACCGCCTCGGGCGGGGCGCGGGCTACTACGACTCGACCCTGGTCTTCGCGAGGAAAGACGCGCTCAAGGTCGGGCTGACGTTCGAGTGCTGCCTGGTCGATCTTCTGCCGACCGAGCCGCACGACATCAGAATGGATCAAGTGGTGACCGAGCTGGGTCAGCGCCGCTCGGCGAACACCCACGAATAGACGGCGTCTGCGGCCGCACCCGGAGGAAAGCGGACGGGCCGCACCGCGGCCACGAGGCACCCATCGAACAGGAAGTCGGCGGCAGTCGCCGGTTCTGCGCTGACGTTGCCGAGCACCCAGACGTGGCTCACGGTCCCTGACTCATCGACCCGCAGCCGAACGCTGCGTCCGCCCTTGAGCCCGGCGTGACGAATCAGCGCTGCTTCCCAACAGGAAGCCACCGCCGGCCCGCGGGTCGAGATCGCTTCTTTGACCTTCAGCGGATCGAGCCCCTGCACAGCGCTCCCCGGAGGAGCAAAGTAGTGGCCGACGGATCCGTTCGGCGCCACGCCCGAAGTGTCCTTCGGGCTGAAGTCGAGCTTGAAGCGGCGGGTGTTCGGCCAGACCGTCGCGCCCAGCACTGCCTCGATGCACCGCTCGCTGTCGGTCAGCGCAGGTTGGGTCATCCCTTCGGACGACTCGAGCCGGACCTTCAGCTCGGGGTCCATCGAGACGATGAAGCGGATCCCGGGCCTGGGCGAGTCGTGTTGTGACAGGCACGCTCGAACCAACGGCGTAGGATCCAGCACGCCCCGCTCGGGTCCAAACAGCGCCGGAGACAAAAGCCCGACGTAGCTCAGCACCGCCCAGCCCGACGGCGGCCGGGTCGGAGGGCTCACCTTCCGCTCTCCTTCCGGCCGCGGCCCCGGGTAGGAAGTGGCGATCTCGCGGATGCAGCGGGCGGTCGAGTTGGTCGCTCCGCCCTTCGCTTCGAACATCACCTGGCCCTTGGCACGGGTGATCAACAGCACGCTTTGCTGGGGCGTCGCCTCTTCGGGCCAGCACAGCTCAAACAATTCCTCGGCGGGAATGCCGGGGGCCCGCGCGGGCGCGCCGTTGAAAGCAGCGCCACCCTGCCCGGTCGCGCCCTTCGAGGTGGCGCAGGCCGACAACAACAACACCAACAGGGCGGCGACGGACCTCAGAACAACATCCGCAGCGGGTGTTCGAGCACCCCTTTGAGAATTTGCAGGTACTGGGCACCGATCGCGCCGTCGATCACCCGGTGATCGCCTGAGAGCGTCACCGACATCATCTGCCGAATCACGATCTGCCCGTTGCGCACGACCGGCTTCTGCGCGACTTCGCCGATCGCCAGCAGCGCCGCGTGGGGAGGGTTGATCACTCCGATGAAGGAATCGATGCCGTACATTCCCAGGTTCGAGACGGTGATCGAGCCTCCGGAATATTCTTCCGGCCTCAGCGCCTTTCGTTTCGCCCTCTCGGCCAGGTCGCGCACTTCGGCAGAGATCTCGGCGAGCCCCTTCTGATCGGCGTCCTTGATCATGGGAGTAATCAAGCCATCTTCGATCGCGACCGCCACCCCTACGTCGACGGTGTGCAGTTGAAGAATCTTGTCACCGGCGAACTGCTGGTTGAGGCGCGGGAACCGGCGCAGCGCGACCGCCGTCGCTTTGACCACCACGTCGTTGACCGAGACCTTCGTCTCGAGCGCGCGGGCCTGTTCCTTCACCCCCATCGCCTCGTCCATCTCGACTTCGATCGTCAGGTAGAAGTGAGGAACGCCCGGCTTCACCTCGGTGAGCCGTTGCGCGATCACCTTGCGCATCCCGCTGACCGGCAGCGACTCGGGCTCGGGTCGGACGCCTCGGGACGACTTGGGGAAGGTGGCGACTTTCGCCTTGGCGACCGGCGCGGCCTTCATCGCCTCTTCCACGTCGCGCTTGACGATTCGTCCCGACGGACCACTTCCGGCCAGGCTCGTCAGATCCACGCCCTGGTCTTTGGCGATCGCCTTGGCCAGCGGCGAGGCCCGCACGCGCGCTCCTGCCTCGGCAACGGCCGGCGCAGCAGCCTTCGCCACGACCGCCGAACGCGAGGGCATTGGAGCGGTCGGTTCGGGCGGCGGCTCGGCAGGCTGCGCCTCGGCGGGCTGCGGCTCGGAAGCCTTGACTGCAACCTTGGGGGCCGCGGCAACTGGCGCGGTCTGTTCCAGCTTCTCGCCGGCCTTCCCGATGTAGGCGATCGGGGACCCGACCGGAGCCGCCTGGCCTTCCGGGACGAGGATCTTCAACAACACCCCGTCGTCGTACGCCTCGATCTCGAGGTTCGACTTGTCGGTTTCACACTCGGCGATCGCCATCCCCGAAGAGATCTTGTCGCCTTCTTTTTTCAGCCACTTGGTGATCTTTCCCTCCTTCATCGTGGGAGAGAGCGCCGGCAAGAGGACAGCAGTAGCCATGGTGTGGGGTTTCCTTGAACTAGCGGTACAGCACCTGTTGAACCGCGGCGAGGATCCGCTCGACCGACGGCTGGGTGGCGGCTTCGAGCGCTGCGGCGTAGGCCATGTTCACATCGAGGCCGGACACCCGACCAATCGGAGCGTCGAGCGCATCGAACGCCTCGCGCTGAATGAGATCGACCACGTCCGTTCCCACCGACGCGTGCGGCCAGGACTCCTCGACGATCACCACGCGGTTGGTCTTGTTCACCGAAGCCAGAATCGTGTCGACATCGAGCGGCCGCAGCGTCCGCAAGTCGACGACCTCGGCTGAGATCCCCTGCTTCGCCAGCTCTTCTGCGGCCGGGAGCACCGCGGCGGTCAGCATTCGCGAATAGGTGATCAGCGTTACGTCGGTGCCTGCGCGCTTGATGTCCGCTTTGCCGATCTCGACCAGGTGCTCCCCGTCGGGAACGTCGCCCTTTTCGCCATAGAGCAGCTCGGCCTCGAAGAAGCAGATCGGGTTGTCGTCGCGAATGGCTGCCTTGAGCAACCCTTTGGCGTCGGCCGGAGTGGCGGGGGCGATGACCTTCAAACCGGGAATATTGACGTACCCCGACTCGAGACACTGGCTGTGCTGCGAGGATAACCGGCCGCCGGCGCCGCTGGCTCCGCGGACGACGATCGGACACCGCAGCTGGCCGCCCGACATGTGCCGAATCTTCGCGGCGTTGTTCACGATCTGGTCCATCGCGAGGATCGCGAAATTCCAGGTCATCATTTCGATCACCGGTCGCAAGCCGACCATCGCCGCGCCCACGCCCAGGCCCGCGAACCCAAGCTCGGAAATCGGAGTGTCGACTACCCGCGCGCTGCCGAACCGGTCGAGCAAGCCTTGAGAAACCTTGTACGCCCCGTTGTACCGGGCGACCTCTTCACCCATCAGGAAGACGTTGGCGTCGCGTTCCATCTCTTCGCCCAGCGCCTGGTTCAGCGCCTCGCGGTAGCTGATGTTCTGCATCACGCGGCTCCTTTTTTCTGAACCGGAGCCGCGGCGGGAGCCTCGAGCTCCCAGGTGACCTTCAGCTGCTGCCCGCTGGGGTAGCTGGGCCACTTCACGTCCTTCGCGCCGAGCACCCGTTCACGAGGGCGAATGTCGGGCTCACCGGGCTCGACGTACATGTCCGTGTAGAGCTCTTCGAGCCCAGTGGCGGGAGCCGCGTCGGCGAACGCGACCGCGTCTTCGCAAATCTGTTTCTGGGCTGCGTCGACCGCGTCCAGCTGGGCTTCGGTCGCAATCTTCTTCTTCAACAGCACTTCGCGCAGCCGGGGAATCGGGTCGTTCTTGGTCTTCGCTTCCTCGACCTCTTCCTTGGTGCGGTAGGTCGCGGCGTCCGACATCGAGTGCCCCCGGAAGCGGTACGTCATCGCCTCGAGCAGCACCGGGCCCTTGCCCTTGCGGCAATAGTCCGCAGCGTCCTTGAACATTTCCCAGCTGGCGATCGCATCCATCCCGTCGAACGCTTCTCCGCGCATCTCGTAGGCCGAGGCCCGCTTGTGAATCGCCGGCTGCGCAGACACCCGAGAGACTTCGGTACCCATTCCGTACCGGTTGTTCTCGCAGACGTAGATCACGGGCAGCTTCCACTTCGAGGCCATGTTCAGCGTCTCGTGGAAGGCGCCCTGGTTTGCCGCGGCTTCTCCGAACGAGCAGACCGTGACCCGATCTTCGTTGCGGTAGCGCGAGGCAAACGCCATTCCCGCCGCGAGCGGAATCTGGCCCCCGACGATCCCGTAACCGCCGTACCAATGGTGCTCGATGTCGAACAAGTGCATCGAGCCGCCCTTGCCCTTGCTGTAGCCCGACGACTTGGCAAACAGCTCGGCCATGATCATGCCCGGGTCAGCCCCGCGAGCCAGCGGGTGCGCGTGATCCCGGTACCCGGTCATCATGTAGTCGTCGGGCCGCAGCGCTTCCATCGCGCCGACCGCCACCGCTTCCTGGCCGGTGTAGAGGTGGCAAAAGCCCTGAATCTTTTTCTGGCCGTAGGCCTGGCCAGCCTTCTCTTCGAAGCGCCGCATCAAGACCATCTTCCGGTACATGTTCAGCAGGACGTCGTTGCTCGGCGGCACGAAGTTTTCTCCCTCAGAAAAACACGAAAGCGGCGCGCTCTTAACAGAGGGGGCCAGCGGGTGACATGACAGTGTTGGGGCCAGGATATTTGGCGCCCTTCTGGTACGCGCGCCATTGGACGCAGCGCTCTACAAACTGAGGTTGGGCACGCTGATGATTCGGGGAAGCAGCTCGACCGGGCGGCCCGAGTGGTCGGTCGCGAGATGAATCACAGTCGCGTCGACGAACTGGGTGGCGTAGTCATTGGCGTGGGTCGGCTCGTTGTCGAAAGCGGCGATCACCGTGCCCATCTTCGTCAACTGGGCGTGCGCGCGGATTTTGTATGCGTCATCGCTCTCAGCCAGGGTGGGCTTCATCACCAGGGTGACCCGGCCGTCGGGGGTCGGAACCGGCATCTTGCAGTTCCTCATGCATTGCACCGACCCTTCGCGCATTTCCTCGTTGCGGCCGGTGACGTACACCACCCGGGCGCCGGTCTTCACGGCGGCCTCGAGGTACGCAGGCGCTCCGGGAACCTCGACATCTTCCACGCAGTACTCGGAAGTAAAAAAGCGCGCGCCCCAGAAGCTCTTTGCCTCGGGGTAGTGCTGGTCGGCCAGCGCGTCGCTCAACCCGCAGCTCACCATTGCGGCCTTCAGGTCCCACCCGTCGTTCCAGTGGTGGGCCTGGCAGGCCTGGAGTACCGGGATTCCGCGTGCAGTGCCGAACTCGCGCAAGATCCGCGACTGGCGGGGGCGGTTGTCGAACACCGTCGAGTCGAGGTCGAACACCAGCAGGCCTTTTTCGCCCGCCGCCTGAGCCCGCACGAGGACGTCTTTGAGCTGCTTTTTCCAGTTGGGGCCGATGCGGCCCTTGAAGTCGGTCATGAGCTGCGCGGTCTAAAGGCACCGTTGCCGAAAATCAACCCACCGGACGAAGAGGGTGAGAGACATTCTGCAGCTGCTCAGGCGCGAACCTCAGCATTCGCTTGATCCCATTGCGATCGAGGATCAGCCGCACCAACTGCATCGTGGTGTGCTTGTGCTCCCCGTCGTCGACCGAGAATCGAAACGCCATGTCCAGCTGGTAGCACTTGGCGGCCTTCACCTTCCCGACCGTGAAGTCCTCGAGGTCGACGTATTCCATCGCGGATTCCGGGTCGTCCATGTCTCGCAACATCCGGTCGATGTTGATCCGGATGATGTCGGTGACCCCGGTGATGATTCCGTCGTCTCCCAACCGGGGCAACATTCCTGAGTCGAGAATGATCTTCTTCTGGTAGCGGATCACCGTCTCGGACAGCTCGCCCTGGCTGACGGTGATGAAGTCGTCGGTGCGCCGCAGCCGTTGCACTTCATCGGGAACCGTGGGCGACTGGTAGTCGACCTTCTCGCGGCAGACGCCCACCCGGTCCTGGGTCACCGGGTCCATGATTCGCGTCGCGCGATCGTACAGATGCTTGGACGCGAACGACGAAAACACCCGGCGCGCGCCTTCCTTGATCCGGTCCTTGAACATGTAGCCGACGACCAGCACGAGGAAGAAGTTGAAGCTGGCCTGCGGAATCTTGTTCTGGGCGAAGAAGACGACCCCGGTCGCGAACGCCATCGCCAGGCCCGCCGCCATCGCGAACAGCACCTCTTCCCAGTTCTTCCTCCCCGAGGCCCGCCGGACCTTGAGGAAGAGGATGTTCATGCAGAACTTCTTCAAGAACCCGACCCGGTGCGTGTATTCCTCGTTGTCGCCCGTGGCGCTGATCACCGAGCGCAGCTTGTGGTCCTTTCGGTAGCGCTCATCGGCCACCACCTGCCCCATCAGCTCTTTGCGCAGCTCGACGTAGAGCCCGGTGCGCGGCATCTGGTCCATCTCGACCACCGTCTTGCGAAAGAATTGTTCGACGGTGAGGCTCATGTACTCGTCGACGAGCCGGCACGAGGCCTGGGTGCGCTCGTCGAGCCCGTACTTGTCGCTGAGCACCCGGGTCACGACCCGGTAGCGACGCAGGGTCTCTTGCACCGCCTTGATGGACGAGCGGGCCAGGACATCGAGCGCTTCTAAGGTTCCTGGAATTCCGCGCTCGGGGGCCTCGATCGAAGGGGCCAGGGCCGCGCAGCTCTCGTTCATCTGCTTCGAGAAGCGCCGACAGGCTCCGCGAAAGACGCACGAGAGCATTTTCGCGTCGTAGATCACTTCCGACTGAGGCCCCATCAGGCCCAGCGCGACCCGCTCTTCCAGCTGCACCAGGGGCGAGTGGTGCCCGGCGAGGATCTCGTCGAAGTCCAGCGTGGGCGTCTTCAGCCGCAGGTAATTGTGAATGTCGGCGTAGAAGAACTCGCGCGGATAGGTGTCGGGCGTGATGTTGAGCTGCGCGGGAATGAAGATCCACGCATCGACGAAGTAGGTGCTGCTCGGATCCGTGCCGCTCGGCTGGTATTCCAGCTTCAGCTCGAACTGCTTGCGGTCATGTACGTCCAGCCGGTTCTCGAGAAGCGGCTGGACCAGCGGCTGTCTCACCCGCCCAACCTACGACACAAGACTGTGACCTGCGAATCCCCCGGACCATTGGGCTAGGGTCCGCAAAATTTTAGCTTTGCGACAAGGAGAGTCCCATGGGCGCAGTTGCCCTTCCTGCGGGTGCTTCGGCGGCACCCATTCATTCGGCCGCGTTTCTGCGGCGGCGGTTCCTCAACTGGTTTCCGCTGGGGCTGAC
>JAYVCD010000229.1:0-12865 GCA_043750125.1 Archangiaceae bacterium
GAGCGGGCCACCTACGCCGAAGTGAAGGCGGTCCTCGAGAAACATGGCAAGGCGGTGAAAGACGCCGACCCGACCGCGCTGACCCTCGGGCCGGCGGCGTGGGGTTGGCTCGAGTATTTCGACAGCGCTGCATTCGAGCGCGCCGATGCGGGGGTCGACTTCGTTCCGTTCTATCTGCAGCAGGCCAAGGCCTACGAGGTGGCCAACAATCGCCGCATCCTCGACTACCTCGACATTCACGTTTACCCCCAGGCCGAAGGAGTCGCGGTGGATGCCGGCACCGCGCCGATGACCAACGAGATGCGCCTGCGTTCGACCCGAATTCTCTGGGACCCGAGCTACACGGTCGAAAGCTGGGAAGCATGTTGCTACGGCGGGGTGATCAACGCCATTCCGCGGATGAAGGAATGGGTCGCGAAGAATTACCCCGGTACCAAGTTGGCCATCTCGGGTTACGGCTGGGGCGTCCTCGATACGCCCAGCGGCGCGCTGGCCCAGGTCGATGTCCTCGGAATCCTCGGTCGGGAAGGAGTCGACCTCGCGACGCTCGAAGACGCCCCCGCGGTCAATGGCCTTGGAGAAGACGCCTTCAAGCTCTACCGGAACTACGACGGCGCGGGCTCGAAGTTCGGTGACACGTCGATTCGCGCGCGCTCGAGCGATGAGCTGCTCGCGTCGTTCTCTTCCTTCAGTGGGAACAAGGTGACGACGGTCCTGGTGAACAAGAATCCCAGCAGCCCCACTGCGGCGACCCTCACCTTCACTGGCATGGGGCAAACCGGCCCGTACCGCGCGTTTCGATTCGGAGCAGCCGCACGGCTCACTCCCGCCGGCGTCGGGGCGGTGGACAACGGCGCCCTCACGCTCACCTTGCCGCCCTACAGCGCGACCCTGGTCGAGTTCGTACCGGTGGGCGGCGTCGGCAATGCCGAAATTGAACCCGACGCGGGGACTCCGGGCCCGACCGACGGAGGATCGACGGTCAATCCCCCCGTCACTCCGGGAGGAGGCTGCAACTGCAACCAGATCGACTTCGGGCTGGTGTCCTTCGGCCTGCTGGCGCTGTCGGGACTCGCGCGGCGCCGTCGGGCATAGCGGGGCCTGCTGAGTTCAGGTCCCGGCGCTGACGTTCGAGGAGCGAAGGTGCAGTGGATTGCACCTCGCGCCGGACTGGATGGACCGCGAGGCTAGCGGCGGCTCTTCTTCTTCGCGGGCGACTTCTTCGCGGCTTTCTTCGAGCCAGCTTTTTTCGACCCGCTCTTCTTCGAGCTCGCTTTCTTCGAGGCGACCTTCCGGGGGGCGGCATTCTTCGACCCCGCCTTCTTCGGCCCCTTGCTGCTCGAAGGCCTCTTCGCGGCCGCCTTCTTCTTCGGCTTCCGCGCCGCGAGCGTCTTCTTGGCACGAGCGACGAACTTCTTCACTGCGCTGGCCGCCTTCTTCGCTGTCTTACGTACCGAGCGGGCCGCTTCATTCGCGCTCTTCTGCACCTGCTCAGCCGCATCACCGATCGCGTCGCCCGCGGCCTCGGCGGCATCACTCACCGCGTGCCCCGCCTGGTTCAGCTTCGCCCGCGCCGACTTTGCGTACTCGACCATCGGCTCAAAGTAGTGCTCTTCCCAACCTTGCCGATGGCTTTCTTCCTGGCCACTGGGAAGATTCGAGTGCCGCACCGTGACCATCGTCCCCTCTCCTTGAGGGTCGAAGAGGATTTCCACCGTCGAGTCTGGATCCGACTCAAGGAATTCCGTCGTCCGCCAGGCTTGTACAATTCTCGAAAAGGGCTCTTTTTGAAGCGTCTTTCCCGAGATGTACCCCTCCCAGGCGGTGAAGGTGTCATCGGCCTCGTTGTAGGTGGCGGTACTGCCCGTCATCTGACCGTGCTCTGAGGCTGACAGCCATGCCTTGTAGAGGGCTTCAGCACTTGCCGGCACAATCCGCGACACTTCGATCAACTCGCTCATTTGAGGGTCCATGAGAAAGGGGGGTTCGCAGCGGCGCGGACTCTACTCATAATCAGGTTTCATGAGTCCCTTCGCGTTGGTGATGGCGTTTGCGCTGGCTGCTGCTCCCCCTTCGCCCGGCGCGAAAGAGAAAGAACGCGACCAGCTGCGCAAGGTCATCATCGGAGTGATCGAGCGTTCTCCGCTGAAGAATGCCCGCATCTCAGTTCAAGTGCGCAGCCTGGACGATGGAAGCGTGGTCTTTGCTCAGGGCCAGGACGAGCTGCTCAACCCCGCCTCGAACGTGAAGCTCTTCACCGCCGCCGCCTCGCTGGCGAAGCTCGGCCCGGACTACCGCTTCGAGACCGAGTTCCTCACCGACTCTGATTCGCGCAACGGAATGACCCGCAACCTCTACGTGCGCGGCCGCGGAGATCCGACCATCACCACCGAGCGGCTCTACGGAATCGTCAGCGAGCTGGTGCACGCGGGCCTCAAAGAGGTCGGCGACGTGGTGGTCGATGACGCCTGGTTCGATGCGGCCCGCGAGGCGCCCGGCTTCGATCAGGAAAGCGGCGACCGCGCCTACCTGGCTCCGACCGGCGCGTTGTCTTTGAATTGGAACACGCTGGGCATCTACCTGCGGCCGGGCGAGCGCGAGGGCGCAGTGGCCACCGCCGAGCTCGAGCCGCCTTCTGAATACTTCACCCTGTCCTCGCAGCTTCGAACCGGCAGCAAGACCCAGCGCCGCTTCGTGGTCGGCACCGAGCTCGACAAAGATCGCATTCACCAGAAGGTGAGCGTCAGCGGCTTCGTCCCCATCGACAAGGGCGCCTGGAGCGTGTGGAAGAAAGTCGAGCAGCCCGCTCTGTATTTCGGCTGCACCTTGAAGAGCCTGCTCATCCAGCGCGGGCTGAAGGTGAAAGGCCGGGTCCGAAGCGCGATCGTGCCTCCTGGAACCAAGATGCTGCACATCGCCGCCAGCGAGACGCTCGACATCGTGCTGAAGAAGATGAACAAGCACTCTTCGAACTTTGTCGCCGAGCAGCTGATCAAGACCCTCGGCGCGGAAGGGAAAGGGGCGCCCGGAACCACCGCGCACGGAATCGAGGTGGTCGAAGAGTTTCTCGAGCGCGACGTGGGGATGCGGCGCGGCAGCTACGTGATGCGAAACGGGTCGGGTCTCAACGACACCAACCGCTTCTCTGCCGCGCAACAAAACGTGCTGCTCAAGTACATGTGGGACCGCTTTCCCCTCGCGCCCGAGTTCCTGAGCTCGCTGGGCATCGCGGGCAAAGACGGCACGGTCAAATACCGCTTCGAAGGCACCGACGCGGTCTGGCGCCTGCGCGCGAAGACCGGAACCCTGGAAAACGTCTCTGCCTTGTCGGGCTACGTGCAGGCCGTCGGCGGTGAACGGTTCGTCTTCACGGTGCTGGTCAATGACTTCCCCGGCCGGGTCAGCACCGTGCTGCAGCACATCGATGCGGTCGGCGCCGCGGTGGCTGCGACCGGCAGCAGCGGCGGGCCTTCGAGTGCGCTCGCGGCCTTGACCCCACTTTCGGTCGTCGGCCCGATGGAAGAGCTCAAGTCCCGAATGAGGATCTACGCCGCGGTGGCGATCAAGGCCGACAAGCGCAACGGCCCGTTCCTGCGCACCAGCTGGCGCACCGAGAAAGATCCTGCGGTCCGGGCGCTGATTGCCGAGGCGCTCTACCAATCTGATGCGCGCGAGGCCGCTTCGACCCGAATGCTGCTCGACAGCGTCGCCGCCGGGGAAGAAGTCTACGGGCGGCTGAAGCGGGCAGCCAGAGAGCTGGGGGTGGAGACTCCGATGATCGGCAGCCTGGTCGAGCTGGCCGCCACCGGCAGCGCAGAGGCGCTGGCGCGGTTGTATGAGCTGACCCGGGCCAGCAACGGAGACGAGGCGGCCGAGAAGGCGATGGCCGATGCGCTGGCGATCGTCGCCAACGAGGCGCCCCGCGAGCTGTTGCTGTCGTTGAAGGTCGCGTCGACCGCCGATCGCGAAGCCACCCTCGAAGCGCTCGCCGAAGGGCTGGTCCGCGCCGGCAAGCCCGACGCGCCGCTGTGGGCGCAGCTCAAAGAGCTTCAGGGTTCTCCCGACGCCAACACCGTCGACTTCTCGCGCCTGGTCGAGATGCAGCTCTCTCAGAAGATCGCCGAAGCCAAGGCGCCCGCGCTTCACGACGGGGGGCTGTCCACCACCGTGACGCCTCCGGGGTTGATCAACACCCAACCTTCGCCCGGCGGCTGAGCGGCGGAAAGGTCAGCCGCCCTGGCTGATCAACCCGCTGCGCTTGAGCCAGAAGCCCGCGGCGAGCACGGCCAACATTCCGAAGGGAATCCACGCGGCCGCAGCGATCGGAAGATGGCCCGCCAGCGCCAGCCCTTTGCCGACCACCATCATCGCCCACATCGAAATCGCGATCGCGAAGCCCTCGACCAGCGCGCTGGTCAGCTGTCCTTTGCGCCCGGGCCGCAAACCCAGGCCGAGCGCCAACAACGTTCCTGCAAATCCGGTCAGGGGGTACGCGTAGCGGTTGTGCAGCGCGAGCAGGTGCTTTCCCACCGGCTGGCCCACTTCGCGACGGGCTCGAATCTGCTCGAGCAATTCTGCGCGCCGCAGGTACTCGGGGCGCCCCGCCTGCACCACCAGCACCTTGCGTGGAAAGTTGAGCTGAAGCTGGGTGTGGGGGACCTGCTCGAGCGTCACGTCGGCCTCGAGCGGAAAGTGACGAATCTGCGCCGCCGACAGGTCCCACTGGTTGCCTTCGACCCACGTCATCCGTTCGGCATCGATGCGCGAGACCAGCCGGAAATCTTCGCTGAGCTTGAAGATCGACACCCCGACGAAGCCGTCCTTCGCGTCGCCCCCGCTGACGTGAAGCACCTCGTTCCCCCGGCGGAACCATTGGGTCGGGCGGTAGTAGGTGTACCAGGCGTTCCACCCGCTGTTGAACCGCGTCACTGCCAGGTCGTCCACCCTCGCGCCCGCGTACGTCACCACCGTCTCGTCGAAGGCGAGCAGCAGGCCGGCCGCGACCAACGCCGAACCTCCAATCGGCAGGTAGAGCGCCGACGGTCCGAAGGTCAGCGCCCGCATCGCGGTGATTTCTCCCCGCTTGCTCAACGTGGCGATCGCGGCGCCGGCCGCGAGCATCATCGCCGGAGGTCCCAGCAGCCCAATCGCCACCAGCGATTTGTTCCAATACATCTGCGCCACGTCGAGCAGCGCGTGGGCCATGAACAGCTTCACCCGATCTGAAAAGTCCGCGACGACGAACACCGCCAGCACCACCGCCAGCATCGCGAGGAAGTAGGTCAGGTACAGCCGCAGCACGTAGAGGGTGAGGGTACGGCTCATCGAATCGTGCCTTCGCGGTTGGCGCGCACCATCGCCCAGCCCCCCAGCGCGAAGAAGACGAGGTTGGCGACCTGCCCGGCGAGAATGGGAGGCAGCTGGCCCCGCGCTCCCAGCCCCGCCGCAATCTGCATCACCACGTAATACAGGACGTAGCCGACGATGCTGAGCAGGATTCCCCGGCCCCGCCTCGTCCCGCGCCCTCCGAGCGCGAGCGCCGTTGCCAACAACGCGAACGCCAGTGGCATCAGCGCTCGGCCCACGCGGGCGTGGAAGGTGACGAGGTAGGGCAGGGGGTTGGGGTCGGTGGTGGCCGCCTCGAGCAGCTGGGTGGGCGTCAACTCTTCTTGCGGACGCTTGAAGGTGTTCTTGCCCATCGCGCCCTCGACGCTCAGCACCATCGCCCCCTGCTCGAAGTCCGCGACCGCGTAGTCCCCCTGGCCCGGGTTGGCGCGATGCAGGTTCCCCCCGCGCAATAGCAGCCGCACTTCGTCTCCGGCGCTCTCGGGCACGAGGTGACCTTCCCGGGCGAGCAAGAGCTGGGGCGCGGCGGGATCCCGGCTGTCGTGGATCAGCACGTTCTGCCAGACGCCATTGGGCAGGACCCGCTCGGTGTAGAGAACGAAATTCGCGATGTCGTCGTAGAAGATCTCGGGGCGCACATCGCCCATCACGTTGCGTTTGATCAGCTCGGTGGCGGTGGCAGAGACGGCCCGCATTCCCCATGGCTCGAGCGTCCAGGTCACTGCCAGCGATGCCACCGCCAGCACCGCCGCCAGCGACATCGGCCACGCCAGCAACTTCCAGGGCCCGATTCCCAGCGCCCGAATCGCGGTCAGCTCGCCGTCTTCGGACAGCCGGCCCAGCCCGAGCAGAATCGCGAGCAACAAGGCAATCGGCATCGCCTGAAGCAGGAAGTGGGGGCTCAAGAAGAAGATGAAGCGGAGCAGATCGATCGCGCTGACCGCCGACCCCAGCAACAGCTCGGTGCCCCGCAGAAAGGACATCGCGAGAAAGAGAAAGAAGAAGAACACCAGCCAGTTCGCCAGGGGCACCAGCACTTCGGCCAGCACGTAGCGGGCGAGCAGGCGGCTGCTGGGCACGCGGCGCATCGTCGCGGCGCCGGCCCACAAGCGCAAGGTTGGCGCGGCAACCCGAGTGTAATCTTCCCCACTCTTTGCTCACCCGAAACCAAAAGGCCGCTGCGATCGCGATCTTCGTTGCCGCCGGCGCGCTGCGGTTATGGGCGATGTCGGGCGAGACGATTCACGATTGGGATGAGGCGTACCACGCACTGGTGGCCAAGCACCTCGCGGTCCACCCTCTCGAGCCGACGCTCTACGACGACGCCGCGCTGCCTTACGACGACGGTGCCTGGAGTCGCTCGCGCATCTTCCTGAACAAGCCTCCGCTGGCCCTGTGGTTGATGGCCGCGTCGATTCGGGTGCTGGGCGCGACAGTCTTTGCGCTGCGGCTTCCCTCGGCGGTGCTCGATCTGCTGGGGCTCTGGCTCACCTTCGCGATCGGCCTGCGACTGTTCGGGGTGCGGGTCGCGCTGGGGGCGATGGCCCTTCACGCGGGCCTGGGAAACGCGCTGCTGTGGATCGGAGGGGTCCATGCGACCGACCACGTCGACATTCAGCTCGCCTTCTGGGTCGAGTTCGCCGCGTATGGAATCGTTCGCCAACAGCAGGGCTCGGGGCGGTGGACCTGGGTCGTCGGACTTGCGACCGGAGCGGCCCTGCTCACCAAGTCCGCGCCCGGCGCCTTGCCCCTGCTGTTGCTCGCGGCCTTCGGCGGCAAGGGGTTCAAAGAGAACGCCCGGGCCGCGGTGCTCGCCGCGACTCTCGCGCTGGCGATCGCTGCACCCTGGAACATCTACCTGCGCGCGCGGTGGCCCGGGCTGTCGGCGAATGCCGCGCACGCGCAGCTCTCTCATCTGTGGTCGGTGTGGGAAGAGCATGGCGGCCCGTTCTATTTCCACCTCGAAAAGCTGGGGCAGCTGCACGGGGTGCTCGCCGCGATCGCGGTGGTGTGGTTCATCGCGACCGCGGTGCAATCGAAAGACGCCGGTGCGCGGATGATTGCGTTTTGGTGGGTGGCTCCGGCGGTGCTGTTCAGCTTTTCGGCCACCAAGATGCCCGGCTACCTGGGGATCGCGTCCCCCGCGGTCTGCCTGATGACGGCGGCGTTCGCGGTCGCAGCCTTCGAGCGCTACCGGCCCTGGGTCCAGGGGGTCGCCGCGGCGGTGGTGGTCTCGGCGGTGGTGACCGATGGGCGCGAGCTGCTTCGGCTGGGTCGTTCGTCGCCCGACGCGCAGCAGTTCGCGGCGACGATGCGCGCGCTGCCCCCGCGGACCATCGTGCTCGAAGTCCAGCCCGCGATTCAGGCGATGTTCTTCGGGGCGCACGCGGCGTACCGCGATTCCTGGAGCCCCGAGCAGCGCGCCTCGGTCGAGCGCGCCGGCTACCCGCTTCGCATCGCGTCCTGCGACGGCGGGGAAGGGCTGGCGTTGCCCCCCGGGTTCTGCGCTCCACCCTGAAGCTTCCCTCATCGATTGACCTTCCGCCGCGTAGCCATTGGCGACGGGCGGCTTGGCGGGCACGGTGCAGCCCAGGGGAGCTGAAATCCAGGAAGCTGGACCCAAATCGGCCAACGTTGCCGAACCGGGATCTGCACGGATGGGACCCGCTATGGGACCTTGAGCAGCTTTCCGATCGTCATCGGCGAGGTGTTCGACAGGTGCGAGTAGTCCAACCCCATCGACTTGAGCAGCGTGGCGTGCACGTCTGAGGGCCGAACCGAGAAGCCGTTGACCTGGTCCACCGCTCCGCTGGTCAGGTCGAACTTCTGCGCCTGCATTCCGATTTCAGAGCTGGCCCCGAAGACGGTTCCGCCCTTCAGGCCAGGGCCTGCGAGCAGACAGCTGCCGGTGAGGTGGTGATCTCGACCGTCGCGCGGGTTGAGCATCGGGGTGCGCGAGAACTCGCTGAACGTCATCAGCGAGGTGCATTCCCAGTACGACTTGGTCGTGCCCGGCACGGTCTTCGACTTGAGGTAGGAAATCAGCCGCCCCAGCGCGTCGAACCCTTCGGCCAGCGACACCGACTGCGCGCCGGCCTCGTCAAAGTGGTCGTCGAGGTTGTCGGCCAGCGTCACCGCCACCACCTGCGAAATGCCGTTGGTGATCGCCTGGGCGGCGAGCGCTGCCTTCGCCTTCGACGAGTTGAGCTCGGTCGCCGGGTTCAGGTTGAACGCTGCGAACAAGTCGGTGACCGACTGGTTCGGGGGAGGATTGCTGAACTGGAACAGCGAAGACGCCACCGAGTTCGTCATCTTCCGCGCCTGGCCCCGGCTCGAACGGAACGCGGCCACCAGGCCGGTCGCGTCGTACCCGTGGGCTTCACAGGTGTCGGAAGCCCCTTCGAAGTTGATCAACGCCGTCTCGCTGCCGGCGAGGAGTATCGGCGCCTGCACCTGGGGGTTGAGCACGGTCCGAACGTCGGTGGCCGAGTTGACCCGCGTCGGGCTCGCGAATGCGGGGAACCCGTCGTTGTACGACTCGACGTTGATCGCCAGGTTCGGCAGGTCGAGCGTGCTCATCGTCTGGCCGGTGACGACGGTGTTCAGCGAGCTGCCGTTCGCGGTCAGGCCGCGGGGGAACTTTCCGGTCAGCAGGTAGCGCCGGCCGACCTCGTGGGTCAGGGTGTCCATCGACATCCCGCGCACGATGCACAGGTCGGCCGCGTGCGCCGTCATCACCGAAGGCACCGCCGGGCCGAAAGACAGGCCACCGACCATCTGCTTGCCGGTGCCCCCCGTCGCCGTCATCACCGCGTTGACCGCCGGGTCCTGCGCGGCCATCTCGGTGTAGGCGGGGTAGATCCCGGTGGTCGGCGCCTTGCCGGCGACGAACTTGTACTGGCTTTGCGTCGCATCGCGCGGGTCGAGCGCCTGCAGTTGGTCCCACCCCCCGTTGAAGTAGACGAGCAGCAGGAACTTCGGGTCCGGCGGTTGGGCCAGGGCTTCACCCAACAGCGAGCTGCGAAGCATCACACCGCCTCCGAGGAGGCCGGCGATTTCGAGGAAGGTGCGGCGGTTGGTCCGGGGCATGGCGCGTAATCCTCAGTACAGGTGGTACTCGGGGGCGGTGAGCAGCGCGACGCACACCGTGCGCCAACCCTCGGTGACATGGGCTTGAGTGAGAGCGCCTGTTCCTTTGGCCGCTTTCACCGATTCATCGAACAACGTGCGCAGCGCAGCAATCGGCTGATCATCGGTAGCCGCCACCTTCATTCCGTGGAAGGCCAGCCGCAGGTACCGCAGGTTCGCGTCGACGCCGGGCTTGTTCGAGGCCACCGTGTCGGTGAGGCCGACGAACTTTTCAATCGACCGGATCGCCATCGTCGGCTGCGCCACGTCGACGACCAGCGCGCGGTTGCAGGCATCGCGCGCCATGTCGCCCATGAACTTCACGTACAGCGGAGAGGGCTCGAAGTTCTCGTCGACCACCACGATGTAGTCCGGCTCGCCCAGGGTGACCGAACGGGCATCGAACCCGTTCACCCCGCCCACCTTCCAGGTCTCACCGCCGAGGATCACGGGCAGCGAGGCGCGAAGTTGCCGCACCGACATTCGCTGCGCGCCGCCCGAGAGGGCTCCCCCGAGGACTCCGCCGCCGCCCGAGCCACCCGAACCGCCCCCGGACCCTCCGCCCATTCCTCCAATCGGAGGGTGGTCCAACGGCATCACCGGGCCCGTGTTGCCCAGGTTCAGCGAGGGGTTTTGATCGGCGGGTTGCACCGGAGGCGTGCTGCACGCCCCCAACAACACCGTCGCAGCAGCCATCAAGCCAGCGAACGTTTTCATCGGACCCTCCGGTACTGCGGCAACGAAACCATCTGCTCGACCAACCAGGGCAGGCTGTAGCCATTCGTCCTGAAGCCGTCGGCCAGCGTGGTCAGCAGCGGCAGCTCTTCGAGCTCAGCGCCAATCACGTGCATGTCGCGCTTCACCAACTGAGAGAACATGCGCTTGACCGAGCAGCGGGCAAACGTGCCATCGGCGATGATCTCGTTCGCGCGCTTCTTCGGGCCGGCCGCGAGCGCGGCGGCGATGGTGGGGTGAGCGGCGTCGGCGTACTGGTACGGGAGCAGCGCGCCCGGGTTCGAGTCGTCGTTGTCGGTCACGTAGAACCGACCGCAGAAGGCCGAGCTGCTGCCCTTGCACCCGGCGGACATCCGGGGGAATGCGGCGGACGCGAGCACTGTCGTTCCTGCCTCGGCGAACTGCCCGAACCCGGCCGCGAGCGGCTCGAGAATCCGGTGGCAGTAACGGCAGGTGCAGCGGCCGGTGAGATCCGTTCCACTCGACAAGCACGCCGGAGTGCCCGTGCCCGGCGACTCGATGCTGGACGGAGGCGTGAAGCTGTCGCACTCGAAGTCGATGCGGAACCGGTTGGCCCGGCCGCGGTTGGTCTGAAACCTGAGCAGGTAGGCGGGCAGGGTGACGACGCCGGAGTGCAGCTTGGCCGAGGCCTCGCCGCTGGCGGGATCATTGCGGTCGATCTCGTGCCAGGTGGTGTCGGTGAAGTCGAAGTTGCCCGAGTCTTCACTCACGTCGGGAATGGCGTAGATCCGCGACAGGCTCAAGTCGTAGGACATGAACCGCTTCCAGTAGGAAATCGGGCCGTTCACGTCGGCCTTCGACGAGAGCAACAGGTCGGTGTACGGCTTGCCGCCGACGGTCACTTTGTCGATCGACCGACCCAGCTGCTCGCGCAGCGAAGTGGTGATCGCGTTGGCGACCATCGCCGCCGGGCCGTAGCAGAAGCGCAGGTTCGCACCGCAGCCGCACGCTTTCTGCCCATTGGCCGCGACATCGCCGCACGAGACGGTCTTGGTCCCAATCACCACGGTGGGAGTCTCTTGCGCATCGAAGGCGCAGACCTTCACCATCGAAGTCGGGGTGGGATCCCAGTAGGGGTGAACCAGCCGGTACCCTTCCTGGTAGACGGTCTTTGCGCCCTGAACTTCCTTGTAGACGCTGGCCGAAGCGGGGTCGATTCGGAATTGGCCGGGGAAGGCGGGGTCGAAGGTGGTCTGCTCGAAGTCGCCGCAGCCGCGCCCATTGGTGACGGTCGTCAGGTCCGGCTCATTGCGGTAGTTGAGCTTTCTGCCCGCGCTGCCGAGCATGTACGCGGTCGAGCCCGGGGTCTTCAGCGCCGTCAGCTGCAGCTGCGCGTTGACGTTGTTGAGCTTGACGTTGCTCACGTTGGGCCAGAACAACTCTTCGTGGTACCGGCGCATCACCACCCGGAAGTCGTCGGTGGTCAGAAACGCTTTCACCTGGGTCACCGGCACGGTGCTCTGCGAGTCGAGCGCGTTGTACTCGGCGAAGCTCGGCACCCGCCCTCGCAAGTCGAGCGAGAGCCGACGCAGCAGTTGGTACTTGTCGACCTCGTGCTGCGCATCGCACGTCGCGGGAACGGGTTCTGCGATTGCGCTGCTGGCAATCAGTGACAGCAGCAACACCTTTGTCTTTGTCATCACGGCTGCATCCCTCCGGCGACCCACTTGAGGACCACCGCGTAATCAGCGGCGGACAACACTTCGCTATTGGCGGGCGGCATCGGAGCGACGCCTTCCGCTTTCAATCGTTTGATCACCAACGGTGCGTAGGTTTTCGTGACCGCGTAGTCGTTGAAGTTGATGATCGGCGAGCTCTGCGCCCCGGTGAGGTGGCAGCTGTTGCAGTGCGCAGCCATGAACGGCTTCACGTCGGTCGCGAAGGAAACCGGCTGGCCGGTGGCGAGCTTGATCAACACCGCGGCGTCGAGCGCGAACGTGTCGCCGGCGGCATCGACCTGTAGGCCCCGCGCGCGCGGACCGGCGAGGTCGCCAAAGGTCTTGAAGCTCGCGCCCTCGAGGCGGGCCACTTTTCCCCCGGCCGCAATCAACACCCCGCCCAGCGCGCTGACCACGTCGTCGGCCGCGACCACCGCGGACCCTGCGGCCGCCAGCGTGCGGCGCTTCACTTCTCCGGACTTCAGCCGCTCGTACAGGCCGGTGGTGGTGGCGAGCATCACCGACCCGTCGTCGGTGCGGCTCCACGCGTTCACGGTGCCGATGTCCCGGGCGATCCAGGTGGCCTTGTTTGCCCCGAGGTCGACCAGGAAGGCCTGGTTTTTGGCGACCACCACCGCCTGGTCCGGGCCCGCGCCGACGGCCAGGCTCGCGATTCCCAGGGGCCCGAGCTTCGGAAACTCGATCTCGACCGCGCGCATCATCGAGGACTTCACGTGTTGGATCCCCGTGCTCGTCGTCAGCCACAGCTCTTCGGCCGCGCCTTCTGCGTACCCGTCCACCGCCGTCACCGTCAGCCCACTCAAATCGGTCGAGACCGGCGACTTGAGCAGCCGCCCGTCGAGCACGTGGAACAGGCCACCGCCCGCCACCACCCACAGGCCATTGGCCCCCCGGCGGCCGACGAACCGAACCGGGCCGGTTTCCATCACTTCGCCCGGCGCGCCCACCGGGACCGC
>JAYVCD010000230.1:0-15654 GCA_043750125.1 Archangiaceae bacterium
CCGCGGTCACCGTCTGGATCGACCACCGCAAGACACCCGGAACGATCGTGATCTGCGGAATGCTCGAGGCCGGAAGCGCGCTGCGGACATCGACGAAAGCGCCCTTGCTGAGCACGATCACCCGCGTCGGGTCGCCCGTCGCCCCAAGCATTCGCCACACGCCGCCACCAATCGCGCCGATCGCGGCCAGAGAAAACGACACCAGGGCCATGCTCACCAGAAGCAGCGCGGTGACCAGGCGTCGCGAAAGCAGGCCCCGAACCACGTAGATGAACAGGGGAGACATTCAAGCGCCTCGCAGCGCATTCAGGGGGTTTGCATACGACGCACGCAGCGCAGGAATCAGCGACAGCGCCGTCCCCAACAACAGGCCGAACGCGGCGGAAATCAGGCAGACGTCCCACGACACGACGACGTTGAACGCGATGACGTGAAGCCCATACCTGAAGAGCAGAAAGGGGATGAGGCAGCCCCAAAGGACCCCCGGAGCCGCAAGCAGCAACGACTCAGCCACGATCATCCGAAACAAATCTCCCCGCTCGAACCCAATCGCCCGCAACGTCGCCAACTCGAGCCGCCGTTCGTCGATCGAAAGCGAGATGAAGGTCAGCATCACGACGATCACCAGGAACACGGCGAGCAGCCCGGTTCCGCGGATGACCGAGATGGCGAGGGCCGCTCCGCCGTAGATCATCGACTTGGTCTCTTCCATCTTCCAGTACACGAAGGGGCGTCCTGGAAACTCCGTCCGCAACTGCTGCATCACGAGCTCCCGGGCCTCGACGCTGTCGGCGAGAATCCAAGTGGCCCACGAAGTGAGCGGCTTGTTCAAGTACGACTCGACGTAGTCCGGGTGAACGTAGATCGGCTCGAAGTCGCCCATTCGGTTGTTCACGACCGCGCTGATGACGAACTCAGGGTCTTTGAGGCCCTTCTCTTTGTACTCGGGCCAGAGCGGGAGCGTCACCGACTGACCTTCTTTCCAATTCATCCGCTCGGCCGTGGGCAGGGTGACGATGATCCCATTTCTGATCCGCTCCCACTTCTCGAACTGCTGAGGGGAGACGATCGTCTGGTCGCGCCAGATCTTGATGTAACTGGAAGTGGTCGCGTCGCAGACCGAGGACTGATGTTGGTTTTCTTTGGTCGAACAGCCGCCTTCCGTCATGAACCCCATGCTCTCGACGTGCGGCAGCCGCTCGATGCGCTTGAGCTCGGCCCTCGAGAACGAAGCCTTCTGAGCCCACGCCCCGACCCGGAAGACCCTTCGATCGAAGTCGTCGGTCTGGGTCCAGCGCAGGGCGGTCTCGACCCCTACCAACATCGTCACCAGCGCGAACAGCACCGTCGTCGGAGCAACGATGTAGAGCAACGACCAGCGTCGACGAATGAAGCTGATCCAGGCCAACCGCAACGTGCTCATGAAGGTCCCGAAAAAATCCGCGCGCTCACTCGAGCAGCCCTGCGCTCGAAGTCCAGTGGCCAAATCATCGAGGAAAAGTACCACGGTGCCCCAGGCATCACCGAGCTTTCAGAAGGAAGCGTTGCTCATCCGAACGTGAATTCTTCGAGTGGGATCGGTGAAGGGCATCCGTCCGTGCATCATGCGGGTGTTGTCGATGAGCAGGACCTCGCCGGCACGCCATTTGATCGGTTCGGTGAGGTCGTGGGCGAGCGCAAGCAGGTCCCACTTCAGCTCTTCGGTGATGGGTTCCCCGTCCTCGAAAAACATCGAGCATTGATCGTGGACGATCACGCTGTTCACGAACGCCAGCTCGGTTCCCCAGCGCGTGGGCAGCGCCGCGTCGGTGACGTACTCGATGTCGATGGTGCCATCGGTGTTGAGCCGGTGGCTCACCCCCTCGAGCTTGCCCAGCGCCTGCGAGGCTTCAGTCGCGCCAGTCCAGGCGCCGGTATAAACGGGCCACACATTCCGGTCTGCCCGGGGAAATGAGTACTTGATCCGTTTCTTCGAGAAGCGCGCCTTGAGCTCAGCTCCCATTTTCGACCACAGCTCCACCCCGTCAGCCAGAAACGTCTCGCCGCCCTTCGACGCCGGATGAACGCACAAAAACCAGAGCAACTCGGGCCGCAGCGGGCTGTAGCTGAGCTCGCAGTGATGGCCGACCAGCTTGTTGCCGAGGTTGACGGTGCTGGTCCGACCCTCATCGGAGACCATGTCGCGGTGCGAGCCCGCGTGCAGGTTTGTGACAAACGAATGGCCGAAACTTTCCGTCAGCGTCTTGAACCCATCACCGTCGATCTCGAAGCCACTGAACAGGACGGCCCCTGACGTTTTCAGAAGCTCGATGATCTCGGGTCGCGGCAGTGCACTCACGGTCGCGGCGCCACGCGCGCGGACCACGGTGCCCCAGCGACGGGTCAGAGGCGCGGCGTCGAACATAGTCCCCTACCGCTTGGCGAGCCCGGCTACCGACCGCAGGCCCGCGCTCGCCTCTTCGGCTTCGACCACTGAATAGGGATCCAAGGGGTCGGAGGGCATGGCCTCGATCGCAAGCGCGGTGCCCAGGCCCAGGCGCGCCGCGTGCGCGAGAATCATCTCGAGCACCACCTTGTCTTCGAGCGCGAACCCGGTCGAATCGAACAACGTCAATTTTTCGCGGTATTCGGTGAACCGGTCTGGAGTCTTGACCAGCTGCGCGAGGCTGGGGCCAATCAGATCGTCGGGAATCTGCTGGCATTCCCCTTCGAGCATCGCCTGGGGGCGAAAGTCTGGGCAGACCAGGGCGCGCTCGACCACCTCGCGCGGACATTCGGTTTTTCCAGGGACGTCCGAGCCGACCGAGTTGATGTGCACCCATGGCTTGAGATCCCGACCCTCGAAAACCGGCCCTTTCCCGACGGGCACGCTGGTGGCGGTCACCAGAATGTCGGCCTCGGCCTCGATCGTCTTGAGCTCCTCGGGCCGGACCTCGAGCTTCAGGAAGGCAACCCGCTGAGCAAACGACTTCTTCGCCGCCGGGTCAGTATCGTGAACCAGCACCTTGTCGATCGTGCACACCCTCGAGAGCGCATGCAGCTGGGTGACCGCCTGGGCCCCGCAGCCAATCATCCCCACAGTGCGGCTTTTGGGGTGGGCCAGAATCCGGGTGGCGATCGCTGAAGCCGCCCCGGTGCGCAACGCAGTGAGAAACACCCCGTCGGAAAGCGCCATCAGGTGACCGGTCTGGACGTCGTACTGGCTGGTGGTCGCCAGAATGGTCGGGATCCCGTGCTCCCTTGGGTTGTTGGGGTTGTAGCTGACCGTCTTGATGATCGCCGTTCCCCCCAGTTCCATCACCGGCATCCACTCGAGCAGGCCGCCGGTCAGCTCTTGAGGAGCGCCCCGCGCGATCCCGCTTCCCCGCCGCCGGTCGTAGTTGAACCCGTCGCGCTTGCGGACCTCTGTGATGCGCGAGTCGTAGTTGCGCAGCGCCTCGGTGAGCGCGGTGATCAGCTCGTCCATCAAACCGTCGCGTCCGACCTCGGTGACGATCCGTGCGATGTCGCTTCGGGCAACCACCAACGTATTCATCGGCACCTTTCCACGCGATCGACGGTGCTCAAACCTAGCAGACCGGTCGCTTTCTCCGGACGGAATGACGGCCTTCCTTGTGGGGCAAGGTGGGCGGTCGATCGCCAACAGCCCGGTATATGTTTGGGCCGAACGAAGTCGGCGCCCCCTGGAGTAGCCGCTGCCCATGACTGAAGCAGAACGGACTGGAGCGCTGGAACAGGCGGGGCTCAACGTCCTCAATCTGGACCCCAACGAGATCGCCCTGGATCTGCTGACGGACGTCCCAGCACGCATCTGCGTGGCCGAGGTGGCAGCGGCAACCGCCCGGGCCGCTCGGGGGGGAGCACCCAGCCCCGATCTGCAGGCACTCGCCGAACGCCTGTACGGCCCCGCGCGGTACGTCTTTTCCGCCAAGGGCAGATCCGCCGAATTGGCCCTGGTCGCGGCCGCCGTCGAGCCGGGGTCGACGGTCTTGACCCACGGCCTGTTCCGCACCACGGCGCGCGCGCTCACCGAACGCAAAGCGACCCTCGAAATGATTCCTCGCCGCGCCTCGGACCATGGCCGCGCCGACGTTGATCTCGAGTGGCTGTCCGCTCGACTGGCCCAGGGAAGAGTCGACGCCGTCTACCTCGAGCCGAGCAACAACGCGCTCGGCGGGTGGCCGCTCTCGCTCGAGAACGCCGAGGCGGTGGCAGCCGCTTGCCGCACAGCGAGCTGCCGCCTGCTGCTCGACGCGACCCGGCTGCTCTCCAATGTCTGCGCGCTCGGACTGCCCATCGGGGAGACCACAAAACGTTTCATCGCGCTGGCCGATGGCTTTACCGTCAGCTGCGCGAAAGAGCTGCTGGTCCCCCTGGGTTCACTGGTCGGTGTTCGAGATCTGCCGACCCAGCGAAAAGTCTGGTCCCACTGCTTCGAAGAAGGGACGTTGCTTGATCCGCTCGAGGCGAAGGTCGCGCTCGCCAGCGGCATCGAGGCCACTCTGGATTTTCGGCATCTGAAGTCGCGCGCCCGCCAACTCAAAATGCTCGCCGACGAGCTTCGCGCCCGCGAGATTCCCTTCCTCGAACCGATCGGGGCCCACGCCGTCTACGTGGTCGTGGGGCCGCAGTTGGGCGAAGGCCCGTTGCGCTCACACGCGCTGCAAGGACTGCTGTACCGAGCCGGTGGAGTGCGGGCGCTGATTCATGGCAACCCCATTCTCAAGACCCGGCTGATGCGGCTGACCCTCACGCTTGGCAGATTCAGCGATCAAGACATCACCTCGATCGCTCAGGCCGTGAAGGCACTTTTCGAGCGCGCCTTCGAGGCGCCCGAGCTTGAGGCCCGCCCCGGAGACAGCGTTCACGAGGCGTACTTCTCACGCTACGCCCGGGCTTGATTCCCGCTCAGCAGCACCAAAGTCGGTTCAGGAGTTCGCCGACTCTCTGAAGACCAGGCCCTTCTCGAGGTGGAGCACCCGGTTGGCGCGCTTGGCGGCCTTCGGGTCGTGGGTCACCATCACGATCGTCTTCCCGAGCTTCTTGTTGAGCAGCAGCAACAGCTCGAGGATCTCATCGGCCGACTTGGCATCGAGATCGCCCGTCGGCTCGTCGGCGAGGATCACCGTCGGGTCGGCAATGATGCTGCGCGCGATCGCCACCCGTTGTTCCTGGCCACCGGACAACATGCTGGGAAAGTGCTTCGAGCGATCCGACAGGCCGACCAATTCGAGCGCGGTCTGGACCCGACGGCGGCGCTCCTTGCTGCTGAGCTTGAAGAGCAACAGCGGCACTTCGACATTTTGTGCCGCGTTCAATACGGCCAGCAGGTGGTAGCGCTGAAAAATGAAGCCGACATGGTTGCTGCGCCATTTGCACAGCGCGCTGTCGCTCATCGTGGCTGGCTCGTAGCTTCCAATCGAAACCTTGCCCGACGAGGGGCGGTCGAGCCCAGCGATCAGATTCAATAGCGAACTCTTGCCCGAGCCCGAAGGGCCCATCAACGCGACAAAATCTCCCGCCGGAACGTTCAGGTTCACTCCATCGAGAACCTTGATCTGCTGGTCGCCTCGCACGAACGACTTGGTGACCTGCTCGAACTTGACGGGAAGCGCTTCGGCCATTTCTGGGCTCCTCCATCGGCTTGGGCCGACGAATGCGACCCGCGCACTTTGTCAGTTCCCCTCTGAGGTTCCAACAGTTCTTCCCCCTCCCCGCCGCACATTTCGTCGCGCCGTCCGACCGGCGTTTCCCGCCTTCCGACCGGCGTTTCCCGCCTTCCGACCGGCGTTCCGCGCCGTCCGACCGGCGTTTCCCGCCGCCCAACCGGCGTTCAGCGCCGTCCGACCGGCGTTTCCCGCCGCCCGACCGGCGGGACGATGTGTGCGGCCCCGGCACCGCCTCAATCGTCCTCCCCGTTCGAGCAACCAATCTGATGTGGGCAACGGGGCCATGGTACGGTTCGGGAAATCGATTTTCGGCAGATCCGCGCCATGGGCTCATCGCCTCCGCTGTGGAAAAGTCGTTGAAGAGGGCAAACCTTTGCGTTCACTTTCTTTGCTGGGATCCGCCGCGCTGCTTCTCCTGGCCCTCGCCGCAACGGGCTGCTCGGATAAGGACAACGACAATCCAGGCGCCGACTGCCCCCACATGGCGGGCAGGCTCTGCGACGGAGGTCGGGAGTTCATCGACGAAGATGCGGGGACGATCGTCCGGCGCGACGGCGGCGGCGAGTTGCTGTGGGGCGAGGGCGCCCTGCTCGCGATCTCGACCTCCATCCCCGGGCAGGAAAAGTTGGTGCTCTACGACATCGATGCCGACAAGCGGGTCACCATCAACTACGCCGACATCAACCTCGGAATGGGGCTCGCCGGCGTCACCCAGGGCCTCACCTGGAACGCCGCTCGCACCTATCTGTACATTGCTCAGAGCGGACCCAACTCGGTCCTCTTCTTCAGCATGGGCACCAAAGACATCGCCTGGGACTACCCGTTTTCGGACACCACCCAGCTGAGCCGACCCATTCTCAGCGCAGACAACAAGAGCCTTTATCTCGCCAGCTCGACCGACAAGGCTTTGTACAAGATAGACGTCCCCGGAAGGCTGCTGGCGCAGAAAGTCAAAGACACCGATGTGCCCGCACTGTCCTCACCCATCTCGGTCTCGTACGGGGCGGGCTCGGTGTTGGTGGGCTCGGCCCTCGGAAACCGTCTGCTCGCGTTCAACGACTCGACCACCCTCTCGTACGATACCGCCAAGTCCGTCGATCTGGTGGACGGCGCGAACCAGGGTGCCGGCCCGACCAGCTGCATCGCCACCAAAGACGCCGCCTTCTACTGCGCGGCCTCAGGAGCGGGCGCGGGCATCTGGTACGTGAAGCCCGGCAGCCCGGCGAAGCTGGTCATTCCGGGCGTCACCTCGGTGAGCGCAATGGCGCTCTCGTCGCTGAACGAGAAGCTCTGGGTCGGCACCGGCAGCAGCCTGAACGCCTACTGGATTGCCCGTGACCCGCAGGCCCCGTTGTTCCTGGGCAGCGTGGCGGCAGGCGCGCCAATCTTCGACATCGCCAGCTCTGCCGACGGGCTGTGGGTCTTCGCTTCCGTGCCGACCGCGGACGCGCTGCTCAAGGTCCGCTCGACCGACCTGAAGCTGGTCAAGACCTTCACTGACCTGGGCCGACCCCGAGCGCTGGCGGTTGGGCCGTTCCCCAATTAGCCCGTGAACCAGCCGGGAGAGGCAGTGCTGACGGCTGCGATCGACGACGCGCGGCGCTCTTTTGGCCCGCGCCTTCTGGCGGGGTACGCGCTGGGCAGCCTGGCTCACGGGGGCTTCAGCGCCGAGCTGAGCGACGTGGACCTGGGCCTGGTGCTCGCTGATCCTCTCAGCGATTCTGACGGGCTTGCAGTCGCTGATCTGGTTGCCCGCTTCAAGGCCACCGGAGATCCCCTCGCGGGTCGCCTTTCGGTCTTCTGGGGTTCGAAAGCCTCGCTGACCGGAAAATCGACGCTGGGCAGGTTCCCCCCGGTCGATCGCCTCGACCTGCTCCAGTACGGGCGGCTGCTCGAGGGCAAGGACCTGCGCGAAGGCCTGCCTGTTCCCACCCAACGCGAGCTGGTGGTGGCCGCGGCCTGGCTCGGCCTCGAGGTGCTCGACCGACCCGATGTCCGCGCCGAGCTCATCAGCCCCGAAGTCCTCTACGCCCATGGCCCCAGGCCGCTGACCAAGCGGGTCCTCTTTCCAGTTCGCTTCCTCTACACCGCCCGCACCGGGAAGATTGGACCCACCGACGCGGCGGTCGAACACTACCTGTCCTCGGCAAAGCCGGCCCAGAGCCTCGTCGCTGCCGCGCTCAGATGGCGGGAAACCACTCCTTCCCGGGACGAAGCGATCTCGCTCTTGAGCCAGGGCTTGAAGCCGCTGTACCTCGAGTTCATCGACGATTATCTGGCCCGCGTCCGCGCGTACGGCGAGGTGCAGCTGGCTTCCTTGCTCGAAGGGTGGCGGGCGCGCATCGCCGCCGAGCTGCCCGGAGATGCGGGCGTACCTGCCGTGGGTGTCCGGTGAGCGCGCCCGAAGCCAAGGACCCCAAAAGCGTCTCGCTGTTCGCCACCTGTCTGGTCGACGCGCTCTACCCCCGGGTGGGCGCAGCGGTCGTTCAGACCCTCGAGCGCGCGGGCTGTGAGGTCGACCTCCCCGAGGGCCAGACCTGCTGCGGGTTGCCTTTCTACAACAACGGGTACGTCGCCGAGGCCACGCGACTGGCCCAGAACACCATCGCCGCGCTCGAAGGACAGCAGCCGGTGGTCGTTCCGTCCGGCTCTTGCGCGTGGATGATGCGGTCGATCTACCCCCGCCTGCTGCCCGCAGGGGAAGCGTTCTCCAAGCGGGTCGTCGAGTACTCCGAGCTGCTCTCGAAGCTCCCGGGCTGGACCGCGCGCACCCCGCCCGCGGCTGGAAAAGTGACCTACCACCCGTCTTGCCACCTGCTCCGGGGGCTGCACGTCGAGAAAGAGCCGAAGAGCGTGCTCGGAAGAATCGAAGGCCTTTCGTTGTGCCCGATGGATCGTGAAAAGGACTGTTGTGGCTTTGGAGGCTCCTTCTCCGTCCGCTACCCCGAGGTGTCGACCAGCATGCTCGAGGACAAGCTCGCCAGTGCCCAACGGACAGGGGCCGAAACCATCGTCGTGACCGACGTAGGGTGCCTGATGCAGCTCGAGGGAGGCCAGCGGCGACGTGAAGCAGGCCCCCGCGTCATTCACCTCGCCGAGCTGCTCGAGGAAAGCGCCCCCAAAGACCGATGAAAAGCCGGCCCCACGAAGGAGTCTACGCCCGGGCCCGAGAGGCCGTAGGCGACCCCCAGCTGCGCGACGCGGTCTGGACCAGCACCCAGCGGTTCCTCAATGGTCGAAACCGCGCTTTCGAGCAGCTGCCGCAGCAAGGCTCGCCGATGCGGGACCTCGGCCGCGAAATCCGCATTCGCACGCTGAAGAATCTCGACGTCCACCTCGAGCGTTTCGTGGCCTCGTGCAAGCGAAACGGAACGCAGGTGCACTTCGCCCGGGACGCGGCCGAAGCGGCCCGTACGATCTGCGACCTGGCTGCCGGCAAAGGCCTGGTCATCAAGTCCAAGTCGATGGCGACCGAAGAGATTCACCTCAACGAGGCGCTTCAGAAACGGGGCATCGAGGTCGTCGAGACAGATCTGGGCGAGTGGGTCATTCAGCTCGCGGGCGAGACTCCGGCGCACATCATCGCTCCGGCGCTGCACAAGACCCGCGAGCAGTTCGCCGAGCTGATCGGCCGGGAAGTCGGTCGCACCGTCTCGACCGAACCTGAAAACCTGGTCGCCGAGGCCCGGGCCCGGCTGCGGCGCGACTTCGTGGCCGGGGCGGTCGGCATCTCGGGGGTGAACTTCGGAGTCGCCGAAACCGGGACGCTGGTGTTGGTGACCAACGAAGGCAATGGCCGGCTGGTCACCTCGGGCCCCAAACTTCACATCGCCCTGATGGGAATAGAAAAGCTGGTCCCCACCCTGGACGAGGCGTTTGCGCTGCTGCGAATTCTGCCGCGCAGCGCCGCGGGTCAGAAGCTCACGTCCAACACCACGTTCATTTCGGGGCCCCGGCGCGCGGACGAGGTCGACGGGCCGGACGAGGTGCACGTGGTGCTGCTCGACAACGGGCGCATCGATTACCTTTCGACCGACCGGTGGGAATCGCTGCTCTGCATTCGCTGCGGCGCGTGTCTCAATGTCTGCCCGGTCTACAAGCGCATCGGCGGCCACGCCTACGGCTCGACCTACCAGGGGCCGATTGGATTGTTGGCGACTCCCATGGTTCGGCCGGAAGACCCCGAAGCGATCACCGACCTGCCTCACGCCTCTTCGTTGTGCGGCGCCTGCCATGAGATTTGCCCGGTCAAAATCGACATTCCCCGCATGATCCTTTCTGTCCGCGCGGAAGCCGTGAGCCGGGGGTGGACGGGCACCAAAGAGCGGGCGGTGTTTGCGCTGGCCGCCGCGGTTCTTTCCCGGCCGCGGCTCTATCGGGTGCTGGTGCGGGTCGCCGGGCTGTTCAGTCGGCTGCTCGGAGCCACCCACTTCAAGGCCCTGCCTTCTTTCTTGTCAGGTTGGACCTCGACGCGAGATCTACCGGTGGTCGCCCCTGAGTCTTTTCGAAGTTGGTGGCAATCGAGGAAGGGACCTTAAGGTGGCAGAGCCGGCAGAGGCCTTCTTCGCCCGGCTGCGTGCCTCGCTTGCGCGCTCGGGCGATTGGCGACAGCCCGAAGATCCCGACGCGGCCCGTAGCCCCGAGCCCTTCGTGCTGCCCGTCGACTCCGAAGGGGCCGTCGAAAATTTCGTTCGAGAATTCACTGCCGTCAGCGGTGAGGTGCACCGGGTGACCGCGGCGGGGCTGACCGCGAAGATCGTCGAGCTCGCGGTGGCCCGGTCGGCGAAGTCGTACGCCAGCTGGGCCACCCCGCTGCTCAGTGACCCGGCCCTTCATCAGGCGCTGGCGGGCGCAGGGGTGACCCGGCTTCCGCTGGGCACCGATGCGGCGCGAGAAGGGTTACGGAACCTGGAAATCGGGCTGTCGGAACCCGACTGTGGTGTGGCCGAGACCGGAAGCCTGGTGTTGATTCCCGGGCCGGGGCGATCGCGCCTGGCGACGGCGATGGCGCGCTATCACTTCGCGGTTCTGCCCGTAGCCCGGGTGGTGACCAGCCTGACTGAGGTTCCAGCCCGGCTGCGCGCGGCCAAAGATGGCAACGGCCAGATGCGCAGCGACGCGGTGCTGGTCACTGGCCCCAGCCGCACCGGCGACATCGAAGGTCAGATCGTCCTCGGGGCCCACGGGGCGCTCGAGCTGCACCTGTTGCTCGTCGGGTAGCGCTACCGCTCGATTCCCCAAACCTCGGCCGCGTTTTTCCACATCAGCCGTTCCCGGTCGTCTCGCGAGACGTCCAACCCGGTCACCAGCCCGCTGAAGACGCGGTGGGAATTCGGCCAATCATTGCCATGGTGGGGAAAGTCGCTGCTCCAGGCCATGTTGCGAATTCCGACTTCGTGGCGCAGCTTGACCCCGATCTTGTCTCTCATGAACGTCAGCATCCAGTGGTCGCGGAAGTAGTCGCTCGGCCACCGCTTGAGCTTCATCTCGGTCCACTTGCGGTTTCGCTCGAACCGGTCGTCCATCAGATCCAGAACGTGCGGGACCCAACCCACGCCGACCTCGGCCCCGACGAACTTCAGCTTCGGAAATCGGTCGTGCACGCCTGAGAAAATGACCTGCAGCATCGGGTCGGGAAAAGAGGTGAAGAAACAGATGCCATGCCAGGCGAGCGCGGCCATCTGCTGCGAGCCGTCGTTCTTGGCCGGATCTTTGTCTTTCTTCGGGACTTCGGTGAGCGCCGCGCTTTGACCTGCCTTCAGGCCGACGTGGATGCAAATCACCATCCCCATCTCTTCGGCCACGGCCCAGAACTTGTCGTCTTCCACCGAAATTCGGTCTTCCCCGCTGGGCCAGGTCTTGAGCACCATGCCCCGGCACCCTTTCTCTTTCACCCGGTGGAGCTCGGCGATCGCGTCGGTGATGCCGGTGTCGGGAATCTGGGCCACGCCGATCAAGCGCTTGGGGTCCGCCTTACAAAAGCCATCCAACAAGAAGTCGTTGTACGCCTGCACTCCCGCCAGCGCGGCATCCCGGCTGCGATTGCGCATGTTCATCCAATAGAGCAGCGCTCGCATCGGCGTGAACTGAACGGCTGCCGAGATCCCGTCTTGATCCATCGCGAGCAATCGCGCCGCGCCGTCATAGACCGCCGGAGGAATCGTCTCGCCGTACCGAAGCCCGGTATGACGAACGCTTTCTCCCATGTGGCTGACGATCCCCATGCTCCCGTAACGGCCGGGCTCGTAGGCCCAGGCATCGCCTCCGTCGGCGTCACGAACCAGCTTGGGGGCCAATTCCAGATACTTCTTGGGAAGCCATCGTTCCCAGAGATCTTTGGGTTCAGCGGTGTGTTGATCTGCATCGATGAGGAATTCGCTCATGTGCTGTAAAACCTCTCATTGTTCCTGCGGCGGGCAAAAATCGTACAGCACGTCAAAGTCAGTTCCAACGAGGTCGTTCCACCGTTCAATGCAGCAGGTAGCTGATCAGATCTGAAGCGTCCGCGTCAGACAGCCGGTCGGTACTGAAGGGGGGCATCGTACCTCCGTGCCCGAAGAAGCGGCCATGTCGGATCGCGCGCAGAGCCCCCATGTGCCTGCTTCCGCCGGGCAGGTGGTCCGCCGCGTCAGTCAGGGCCTCGGGCATCGCCGGCACGACGGCAGCCAGGCGATGGTCCCCGGTGTTCTTCTCCCCGTGGCAGTGATCGCACGCCGCCAGGTAGATCTCTGCCCCCCGCATCACGTCACCGTTGGGCAACGGAAGCGGCGAGGCGACGATGGTATTCGGCAAAACGTCGGACGCGTTGCCAGGTGACGGGGAAGTCGACGCCAGGAATTCAAAAAGCGCGCGGGCCGTGGGGTCTTCGCGCTGCAGCGGCTGGCCTTGCATGAAGGAAGTCACGCACAGATTGACCGCCGCCAGCAACTGGGCCTCGGTGCCTCCCCAATAGGCCTTGCGAAGCGCGGTGCCCGCAAGCGGCGCCCCCGGAAAAATGCGTCTTCCGTCTTCCACGCCCGGGTTGTGGCAGGTCGCGCAGCTGAAGACGTTCTGACTCGAGGAAGAGAGCGCGGGGGAAGCGAACAGTTCGGCCCCCAGCTCACGCGCCGGTGTCGTCCGTTGCTCGGGGACCACACAGCCGGCCAGACACAGGGCGAAGGCGAGGGCTCGAGTCATTGAAGGGGCGGCGGAGGAAAGAGGAGCAGCGTCGACCCCGACAGGCCCGCCGGCATCAGGGCCGAGGCGCGCACGGCCCCGGACGCGAGGTTCACTCGAAGCAGGCGCGCGGGATCGCTGTCCCGGCCTGCGCAGACGACCACCGCGTCTTCAGAGCCAGGCGCATTTGCGAAGGCTGCCGTCGCCTGGCCACAGCTCGAAGGCAGGGCCCAGTCGATCAAGCTGCTCCCGGCAGAGCCGACCACCACGAGATGTTCGTCATGATTCAACGCCGTTCGGGCGAAGAACGACCGGGTTCCCTGGGTGCTGCCGAACCCCACCGGTCCCACGGTGTCGATCGTCCGGGACGAATCGACCGCGCCGGACACCAGGTCGAACGCCCGAAGCTCGTGGCTGGACTGGCACGAAATCCAGACCGTGCGACCATCGGGGTCGAGGGTGACCGCCGCAGGTCCGTACGCGGGGGGTGCGAGCGGGTTGACTCCGGGCGTGGTCGTCGGCCGCGTCATCCGCGCGTTGGGGCCGATCGGGATCCGGGTGACCTTGAAGCCCTCGCCTTCGGGTTCCACCTTCGCCAGGCTGTCTTCGCCCCAACAGGCGACCAGCAGCTGCGATTTTCCGGACGAAAAAGCGGCACCGAGCGGCGCGATGCACGTCGGCACCACCTGCTTGACGACGAAGGCGGCGGCATCGATCACCGTGACCGGGCTTCGCCATTGGTCCGGGGACACCCGTTCGAGGATCCGCCGCAGGTCGTAGTGGGTCACGAACAGCAGCGTCCCATCGGGCGAGGCGACGACGTCAGCGGGGTTGGGACCCACGTCGAGGCGGGCGACCACCACTCCATCCGAAGCGCGCACCTTCACGATCTGCCCGGGCGCCGTCGAATAGCCCTGCGCTGCGCTCACGTCGCCATGTTCGGCATGACCCGACGGCTCGAGGCCCGCACCGGTCAGAGCCACGAACCAATACCGGCCGTCGGCGCTGGCCACGAGGCGCGACGCTCCGTCTTTTTCGATGGGGTTCCCGCCGACCGGAACTTTCGCCGTGACCGCGAGCGACACGGGGTCATAGAGCCAAAGCGAATCGTCGTCGCCCAGCACCGCCAACGTCGCGCCGGGCAGCGGGTCAATCACCCTTCGCTCGGGCCAGGGCTGGGAGAACTCGTAGACGACCGCGACGAGATCTGACGGACGCGGCTGACAGGCCAGGCCGACAGCGAGCAACGCGGCCAAGGGAAGAACGACCTTGGAAGCACTCCTCAGCACCTCGCGAACATACGCGGCTCGAAGTCACTTCGCTACGAAAGCGAAAGCCCGCACCTGCCATCGCACTTAGACAGACACTCCATCACACTTAGACAGACACTCCGATCTGCGACGCGAGGAAATTGCGATCGCTGAATGCGGCTCTGTTAAACTTTCGCGGTGCCTGTCCCCTCGCGTCGTGCTGCAGCGATCCGACCTTCGGTTCTGCGCAGGCTTTTCGATTCTCGCAGTCCGACCTCGATAAATCTGGGAACCGGCGAGCCTTCAGTGCCCGTTTCGAACGCGCTGCTCGACGCGGGCATCGCCAGCTATCGCGAGAAGAGAACCGGTTACACGCTCAACTCCGGAATGATGGAGCTGCGCGAGAAAGTCGTTCGCTATCACCAGACGCCCCACTACCCGACGACGAAGAACGTGGTCGTCACCATCGGAGCGACCGGCGGCCTGTTCGCCGCGCTGATGGCAGTCGGCGACCCCGGAGACGAGATCCTCTATTTCGATCCGTCCTTCACCAACTACCCGACGGCGATGACCCTGGCCGGGCTGGTGCCGAAGCCGATTCGCCTCGAACGCGATCGTTCGTGGGCCCTCGATCTGGACGCAGTGGCCGCCGCGATCACCCCTCGAACCCGCGCGTTGCTCCTCAATTCCCCTTCGAATCCCACCGGAAGAATCGACAGCGCGGCCGAGCTGAAGGCGCTGGTCGAGCTCACCGAACGTTCGGGAATCTGGTTGATCAGCGACGAGGTCTACCGGGACATCTATTTCACCCCGAGCGCGCCTCCTTCGGTCGGAACGTTGACCGACCGGGCGATCGTGATTCGAGCCTTGTCCAAGAGCGCGTCGATGACCGGCTTCCGGGTCGGGTATGTGCTGGCCCCAGATGCGATCGCGACCGCCGTCGCTGCGGTGCACCAGTTCAACGTCACCTGTGCGCCCACGCTCTCGCAGCACCTGGCCCTGGTCGCGATGGGTGACCCCGAGCGCTACCTCACCGAGCTGTTGCCCGCCTTCAAGCGACAGCGCGCTGCGATGGTCGAGGCGGTCGACCGTGACCTCGGCATGCCCTTCGCCTCGCCGCAGGGAGGCTTCTTCATTTTCCTCGACGTGCGTTCCCTCGGGATGAAGTCCCTCGAGCTCTCAGAGCGCTTGCTGAGCGAGGCCGACGTGGTGACGGTTCCCGGTATTGCATTCGGAGAAAACGGAGAAGGGTTCCTTCGGCTCTCGTTCGTGGCTTCCGAAGCGGACATTGCCGAGGGCATCGGGCGGATCAAATCGTTCGTCCAGAAGCTGAGGGCCTGACCATGAAACTTCGGTGCCGCCTGAAATCGCCGCGGGTGCGCAAGGTGCTGGTGGTCGCCCACGAGACGGGTCTCATCAATCGCCTCGAGCTGGCGATCACCCCCAAAAGCCCGCAGTCCGGCCTGACCCGGGACAACCCACTCGATCAGATTCCGACTCTCGTCACCGACGACGGGACGGCAATCTTCGACTCGGTCGTCATCTGCGAATATTTGGATAGTCTTTGGGCAGGCCCCAAA
>JAYVCD010000231.1:0-22654 GCA_043750125.1 Archangiaceae bacterium
CAGCGGCTGGGTGATCAAGAACTCGGGGTAGGGGCGATCGTAGTTGTAGGTGAAGAGATCCAGAAAGTGCCGCGGCTGGCTGGCGAGGTCCCGCCCGACCAGCCCGAAGAATGCCAGCCCCAAAAACAGCGCCAACGCGTGGGGGCGCACGCCTTCCTCGAGCAGCCGGGCGATGAAGAGCCCAATCAGCACTGCCAGCGCCGGAAGCGCGGGCATCACGTAATGGTGGAACTTCGTCGCGCTGAAGCTGAACAGCGCAAAGGTGAACCCCGCGCAGATCACCGCCCACGCGGTGAGCTGGGCCTGGGTCGTCTGCTCGTTCAGCCGCACGCGCAAAGCCTCGGCGAGCGCGCCGGGAATCAAGGCCACCCAGGGAAACACCGCGTAGCCGCCCTGCTCGACGAAGTACGTGAAGCTGCCCCCGGGGGTCGTAGTGTGAACTCCGGCGGCAAACCGGTCGAGGTGGTCGTGGAGGAAGAATCGACGCCAGAAGACCAGCCCCTCGAGATCCTTTCCGTCGAAGGCGACCATCGCCACGTACCAGGGCAGGGCGATCACTCCGAACAGCAGCGCGCCCTGCGCCAGCCGCATCTGGGCCACCTGGGCGCGCAAAGTCGTCGGCCGGGCGAGCAGCCACCACGCCATCCAGCAGACCGCGGGCAGCCCACCGAGCAGACCCTTTCCCAGCGCCGCGAAGCCCATCGCTGCGTAGAAGCCCAACCACCAGCGCGAGCGGGTCGCCGCGCTGCTGTTCGCGTCCAGCTGACCCAGCAGCGCACAGGCCCACCCGATCGTGATGCACGCGACGAACGGGGGGTCGGTCATCGCCTGACGGGCGGTGAAGAAGAACAGGGGCATCGTGGTGAGCACGAGGCCACAGGCCAGCCCCGCCGTGCGAGAGGCGAGGCGACCGACCGCATGCGACAGCAGCCCGACCGCGGCAATCGCCAGCAGCGCAAACGGCAGCCGAATCGCCCACTCGGCGTACAGCGGCAACGGACCCTGACCGGGATCTCGCACCGCCCACAGCCCCAGCGCCGCGAGCCAGGGCGTCAGCGGGGGCTTGGAGAAGAACCAGGCCTTTTCCCAGAACGGGTGGACCAGGTCTCCGCGCTCGAGCATCGAGCGGCCCACTTCGCTGTAGTGCGTTTCCCACGGGTCCCACAGCCCGACCGCGCCGAGCCAGGGAATGAAGACCAGCGCGGCGAAGGCGGCGGTCAATACCCAGACCTGGGTGACGGCAATTCGGGCGTTGAGGCGTGCCCATGCCTCCGGCAAACCCGGGGCGGGCGAAACGAGGGAATGGGACAAGGGGTGCTCCTCTAGCGGCGCGGGCCGCCATCGAAGAAGGCGAAGCTTTCAAACCCTGCGTCGGCAGGAACTGCGTTCAGCGGCGAAGATCCGATCGGCTCGTGAGGACCTGCGCCGGCCGAGTGAGGGGGAAAACGAATCGGCCCCTGACCCAGCGACAAGGCAAACAACACTGAAGCAGCGGCGGCGATCAGCACTCCGGCGAGGGGACGACGCGCCGGCTCACCGAGAAGAGAATCGAGCCCGAGCTTGTGGAGCTCTCGCGTCGCCGCCTGCTGCAGCCGGCCGGCGCAGCTCGCGCACGCTTCCAGGTGTTGTTCGAAAGAGGGCAGCTCTTCAGGAGCCAGCCGCGCCTCGGCGAACCGCTTCAAGTCGAACACCGAGACGTGCGCGCTCATTCGATCGCCGCCTTCAGTCGGGCCCGCACTTCACACAGGCTCTGTCGCAACCGCTGCAACGACAGCCCGAGTTGATCCGCAAGCTGGGCCTGCGGAGTGCCCGGGTTCTGCAGCACTGTCGCGAAGACCAGCTGCGCCCGGGGGGACAACTCGGACGCGGCGACCTCGGTCTTGCGCAGCAGCTGCCGGCTGTTCAGCCGGTCATCGGGCTGCGCGTGGGGGTCTGCCACTTCGGGCGCCGCGTCCCACGAAACATTGGGCCGGCGACGCTGGCGACGAAAATCACTGGCGAGGAACAGCGCCTGGCGAATCGCGAGGCCGGGCAGCTCCATTCGTTCGAGCTTGCCTGCAACCCTCTGCTCGAACAGCCGGCTCCACGCGTCATGGGCCAGCTCGCGCGCTTCGTGGAGTCGAAGCCCACGCGACAACAGCGCCAACACGACGACGTGGTCGTGGAGGGCGATCAGTGCTTCCCAATCGGTATCCTCCCGCACGCCCATTTCCTTCCAACGGCCCAGTGCGGGAGGCATATCGAACTTGCCTACTCTTCGCTGCTCTTCACCAATTGATACTTGTGGAGCAGCGAATACAGGTGTTTCCGGTCGAGCCCGGCGTCCCGCGCGGCCCTCGCAATGTTCCCCTGCGACTTCGAGAGCAGCCGGGTCAGGTACTCGCGCTCGAAGCCCCGGACCAGCTCGTCTTTGCAGTCCTTGAACGGCCCGACGTACTTCACCGGCAGCTGCTCGCCGTCGACCTTCTGGGGGCCTGAGTAGTCGCGCAAGAACGCGTCCATCGCCAGCTCGGGCATGTCGGCCATGTACTTGCGCCGCTCGACGAAGTTCCGCAGCTCGCGCACGTTGCCTGGCCAGGTGTGCCCCAGCACTTTTTGCCGTTCGGCCTCGGGCATCTTTTCCCACAGCGGGATGACGGCCCAGGTGTCGACCAGCAACGGAATGTCTTCTTTGCGATCTCGCAGCGGCGGCAGCGCGACGGTGAAGACCGACAGCCGGAAGTAGAGGTCTTCGCGGAAGCGGCCTTTCTGGACCTCTTCCCACAGGTCCTTCTTGCTGGCGGCGATCACCCGGGTGTCGAACTTGATTCCGGCGCTCGAGGACCCGACCCGCCGAAACTCGCGATCTTCGAGCGCCCGCAGCAGCTTCGGCTGCAGCTCGAGCGAGAGATCATCGATTTCGTCGATGAACAGCGTTCCCCCGTCGGCCGCCTCCAAGAACCCCTTGCGCTGGCTGACCGCCCCGGTGAACGAGCCTTTCTCATGGCCGAACAGCTCGCTTTCGATCAGCTGATCCGGAACCGACGCGCAATCGAAGACCACGAACGGCCCCTGGGCGCGGGTCGACAACTTGTGAATCGTCTTCGAAGCCGCGCCTTTTCCGCACCCCGTCTCGCCAATCAGCAGCAGGGTCGATTCGGTCGGCGCGATTCGCTTGATCAACGCGAAGATCTGCCGCATCGGAGTCGACTTCCCCACCAGGTCCACCAGCCGATCTTCCTGCTGCGGCGAGACATCGAGCGCCTTGATGCTCGGCTGAAACCGCAGCTGCACATCGCCCACTTCCAGCATCGCTCCGGGCTTCAAGTACCCCTCGCGAATCTGGGCGCCCTCGATGAAGGTGCCGTTGGTGCTGCCCTGGTCCTGAACGAGGAACTGCTCGCCTTGTCGACTGAGCACCGCGTGGTTGCGGCTGACGGTCGGGTGGTCGAGGACGATGTCGTTCTCGGGCGCCTTGCCGATCTTCAGCGACTTTCCCATCGGGAAGCTTTGGCCCCGGGCGTCGGTGTTGATCAACACCAGGTGAAATTCCTGCGACGCAATCGCATCGATGCGCGCGCGCAGACCCAGCACGGTGCGCTGAGGAATTCCGCCTTTGGGGGACCCGGGGGGTGCCGTACTCATGATGCGGCGCCGAGTGTAGAGGCTAGTGTGGGGCGCGTCATGCCCTTGTCGTTGGTCGGCTTCGATCTCGCCAGTGCTTTCTATGTCCGGCTCGCCGGGAAACAGGGCGCGCCTGTGCTCGTGCTGGGCAGCGCCGACGGGCGGGTCGCCTTCACGCTCTCGACCCGCGGACACCGGGTCGTCGGGGTCGAGCCGTCGGAACGGATGCACGCGGCCGCCAATGAACAGCGTCCTTCCGAGGCCGGCGCCGCCGACGTGCAGCTGCTGAACGCCGACCTGCGCAGCGTGCGCCTCGAAGAAAAATTCGCGTTGGTGATCGCGCCGCAAAACGCGCTCGGGCTGATGGGCACGGCCGATGATTTCGAGGCGGCGCTCGCCACCGTCCGCTTTCACCTGGCGACCGATGGAATCTTCGCCTTCGACTTGCGCAGCGAAGCGGACTCCGAGCCCCCCGCGCTGCTGCGGCCTGCGTTCACCGCTCACCTGCGCGAGCGGGCCGGACAATCGGTGCGCCGGCTGCGCCGAAGGGTCTTCACTCCGTTCGAGGTCGACGGGGCGCTGACCCGTTCGGGGCTTGAAGCCCGCGAGCGGTATGGTGATTTTCTCTCGCGCCCCTGGGAAGACTCGGACGAGGTGCAGGTGGTGGTCGCGGGTCCGCGAGCCGAGCCTCCGAGCGAAACCGGATCTCTGCCATTACCGTAGAGGCATTGTGAAACCACCGTCCTCCGAAGTGACCCCCGAGGCGCTCTACCTGCGCCGACGTGAATTCCTCAAATCGGCCGGCCTGTTCGTCGCCACCACCGCGGTCGTCGGTGGGGGAGTGATCGCGCTGACCGGCGCCGGCAAAGCCAAGGTGCGGCCCCCCGCGCAGGCGCCGCTGGTGACCGGGACGGCGGCGGCACCCCCGCTGACCATCGCCAGAAAGGGCGAGTACACCGTCAACGAGGCGCTCACCTCGTACGAGGACGTCTCGACCTACAACAACTTCTACGAGTTCGGCACCGACAAGGACGAGCCGGCGCAGAACGCCCAGAGCCTCAAACCCCGGCCGTGGACGGTGGAAATCACCGGTGAAGTCGAAAAGCCCAGGCGGGTCGACATCGATGATCTGCTCAGGTCTTTCCCCCTCGAAGAGCGGGTCTACCGGATGCGCTGCGTCGAAGCCTGGTCGATGGTGATTCCGTGGCTCGGGTTCCCGCTGGCCGCGCTGCTCAAGCAGGTCGAGCCGACCTCGCGCGCGAAGTACGTCGCCTTCACCACCCTGCGCGACACCGAGCAGATGCCCGGCCAGAAACGGCGGGTGCTCGACTGGCCGTACGTCGAAGGGCTGCGGCTGGACGAGGCGATGAACCCGCTGACCCTGCTGGCCGTCGGGCTGTACGGCAAAGCGCTCCCGAATCAGAACGGGGCTCCGCTGCGGCTGGTGACTCCGTGGAAGTACGGGTTCAAAGGCATCAAGAGCATCGTGAAGATCGAGCTGACCGAGCAGATGCCGCCCACCACCTGGAACAAGTCGGCGCCGGGGGAATACGGCTTCTACGCCAACGTGAACCCCGAGGTGGCGCACCCCCGCTGGAGTCAGGCCTCCGAGCGCCGCATCGGCGAGTTTTCCCGGCGAAAGACGCTGCCGTTCAATGGGTACGCCGAGCAGGTCGCAGGGCTCTACAAAGACCTGGACCTGAAGACCTGGTTCTAGCCGTCTGAAACGAACCCCGCTGAAGACACGGGGTAGGCCCCGAGCTTCGGGAATCGTCGCGCCACTTCGTTCAACTCGACGTTTGCGCGGAGGCGGACGGTCCCCGAGGAAGGCTGCTTTCAGACATTTGCTCCTAACATTCAATCGAGGCTAAAAAAATCTGCAGTTTTTGCCTCAACTGAAAATCAGATCCAAAAAGGGGTGAAGTCACTTCCAGCGGGCCTTGTCCCCGCGGCGTTGCTGCGTAGATGCCGCCACGCTACATCGCGAAGGCAAAGCCCAGACAAACGGACGGCCGAACCGGAATTTCGCCGTCGAGCGAGAGCGATACCGGCCCGGCGAGCTTCAGTCGCGCTCCCGTTCGAGGCACGAGCACTCCTGCGAGCGTGGTGCTGATCCCCCGCGCCTCACTGGACTACCAGAGGAACGCGGGCCCCACCTCGGCGCCCAACCCGAGCCAAAGCGGCCCCAGGTCCCAGCCCCAGCGAAAGCCGAAGCGCGCCTGAATCGAGCTCTCGATGATCTGCGCCTCGTCGGCCACCCCCCGGGTCGTCCCCAACAGCACGCTGAGCACCTTCTTGTTCTCTTCGAGCCGGGGAGCCTCGAGCTGCTGCCCGGATACCGACGGAGCTCCTCCCTTCGCGGCGACGACCATCGACGAGGTCAGCACCGCCAGCTCTTCCCACCGAATCGATTTGCGCATCCCTTCGGCCAACACCACCCGTGCCCCCAAGCTCTGACCGCCCTTGTACAGCCGCAGCCCGTAGAGGGTGACCAGCGAGCCGTCGGCCCCTTCAGGCAAAATCAGGGACGCAGACGGCTTGACCAGTGAGGCGAGCACCAGCTCGCTGGCGACCAGGGTGTCGGTCAGCTTGATCGTGAACGGCTCGGCCGCCACGCCGCCCTTTTGCAGAAAGCCCGCTCCCGATTTGCAGGCGTCGACGATCGCCACCCGTAGGTCCGCCCCGCGTTGTTGCCCACCACGATCGCCAGGCGCCGCGAGTCGGCAGCCGCGCGCAGCGGAAGGAAAGCTGTCACCGCCACCAAGAGCGCGAGCGCCCGCCCTACCCAGCTCATTTTGCGGCCTTCACGAAATCCAGGCGGATCACCTTCGCGTCTCCCAGTTGAGGCTGGGCGGGGTTGGCCCCGACCGCCTGCTCGAGCGCTTTAGCGTCTACCGGCTCGCTTGAGAATACGGCCACCAGCTTCTCGTTTCCGGCGACGGCGTCCAGCTCGACCGAGCCGGGCAGCTCGTGCGAGCCGCGCTCGATCGCTGCGCTCCGGGTCCCTCCGAACGGGTGGTAGACGGTGAATGCTCCGCTGCCGTCCCGAGAGCCGATCAGCACGTAGCGGGCGTTGCCGGGGTTCACCACGAACCGGATCTTGTCGCCGGGCCGCAACACCGAGCCCGCCTTCACCGGAAACTGCCCTTCGGCCGCGCGCTGGGCGACGACTTCCAACGCGATTCGAGCATCGCCTTTGAGCGTCACGTCCTGGCCAGCGGTCTTCGCGCCCTTGACCCCGATGTCGGCCGACCCGTCGCCCTGCGGGTCAAAGCTGCTGATGTTGTAGACCCCGACCGCGACCAGCGCTGCGAGCCCCGCGCCCACCATCGGGCCGAACACCCGCCAGGGCCCGAAGATTCGCAGCCGATCCAACAGCGAGGGCTCCATCACCCGCGAGGCCACCTTCTCGAGGGTGCGGGGAAAGACGAACTGCTGGAATTTCTCTTTGTCTTCGTTCAGCTCGCGCCACCGGGTGCGGCAGATCGGGCACGCATCGATGTGACCTTTCGCCTCGTTGGTCGCCGAAGCGTCGAGGCCCGACAGCATCAACAGGTCGATCGTCTCTGAGCTCAGATGTCCGCGCGCGTTCATGCAGCACCTCCCATCCCCTCGCGGGAAAGGAACTTTTTCGACCGGGTCATGAAGTCATTGAGGCGGTTGATGACGGTCCTTCGCGAGATGCCCAGAGTGCGGGCGATCTGCTCCTGCTCCAAACCATCGATGTAATAGAGGATCGCCGAAGCACGCAGATTCTCGGGCGCGCGGGTGACCAGCTGCATCGCCAGGTCGCGATCGAGCAGCTGGGTTTCCGGGGTGGGGCCCCCCCGAGGTCGGGAAGCTCCTCGACCGGCTCTGCCTGGCGACGGCGATCGCGAATCTGGTTGAGGCAATAGTTGGTCGAGATCCGGTAGATCCATGCCAGTGCCGCCTGATCAGCGGGAGCTGTCTGGATGTGCCGCATCACCCGCACGACGACCTCCTGAGTGGCGTCCTCTGCGAAGGCGCCGTATTTCCGGTACAGGTCACTGACCCGCCCATCGGACTCAACCCGGGTCGAAGTCACGCTGTGCAACCTTTCATTTGCTTAGGCAAACCCCCGGAATCTCCGTTAAACCGCTTCGCGCATGTGCGGCATCTTCGGCATCTTCGGTCATGAGGAAGCGTCCAATCTCACTTACCTGGGATTGCATGCGCTTCAGCATCGCGGGCAGGAATCGGCGGGCATCGTCAGCTCGGACGGGGCTGCCCTCAAGTCCTACAAGCAGATGGGGCTGGTCGCGGACGTCTTCAATGCCACGACGCTGGCGCAGCTTCCCGGGCGCAGCGCGATAGGTCACGTTCGCTACAGCACCGCCGGCAGCAGCCTGCTCGCCAACGCCCAGCCCCTGATGGTCGCCTGGTCGATGGGCCAGATGTCGGTCGCCCACAACGGCAACCTGGTCAACCACGACGCGCTGAAGAAGAAGCTCGAGCAGGAAGGCACCATCTACCAGTCCGACTCGGACACCGAGACGGTGCTGCACCTGATCGCCCGATCGCGCGACACCACGTTCGAAGATCGGGTGGTCGAGGCGCTGAAGCAGACCGTCGGCGCCTACTCGCTGCTCTTCCTCACCGAAAAGAAGCTGGTGGCGGTGCGCGACGCCTTCGGGTTTCGGCCGATGGTGCTCGGCCGGCTGAAGAATGCCTACGTGCTCGCCTCTGAGACCACCGCTCTGGACCTGATCGAAGCCGAGTACCTGCGCGAGATCGAGCCCGGTGAGATGGTGGTCATCGACGAAGACGGCCTCAAGTCGACCTTCCCGTTCGAGAAGAAGCGACCGGGCCGCTGCATCTTCGAGCACGTCTACTTCGCCCGAAGCGACACCGAGTTGTTCGGGCTGTCGGTGTTCGAGACCCGCAAGAAGCTGGGAATGCAGCTGGCCAAAGAGCAGCCCGCGAACGCCGACGTGGTGATCGCGGTGCCCGACTCGGGAGTCCCCGCGGCCATCGGCTACGCCCAGGGCAGCGGTCTGCCGTACGACATGGGTTTGATTCGCAGCCACTACGTCGGCCGGACCTTCATCGAGCCGCAGCAGTCGATTCGCCACTTCGGGGTGAAGCTGAAGCTGTCGGCGGTGCGGGCGACGCTCAAAGACAAGCGGGTGGTGGTGGTCGACGATTCGATCGTGCGCGGGACCACGTCGCGGAAGATCGTCAAGATGCTCAAAGACGCCGGCGCTCGAGAAGTGCACGTGCGCATCGCCAGTCCCCCGACCACCTGGCCCTGCTACTACGGCATCGACACGCCCTCGCGGCAGGAACTGATCGCCGCCTCGCATTCGGTGGAAGAAATCTCGAAGTACATCACCGCCGATTCGCTGGGCTACCTGACGCTCGACGGGCTGCACGCAGCGGTCGGCGACCCCGAACGCAAGACGTTCTGCTCGGCTTGCTTCTCGGGCGCGTACCTCACTCCGCTCAAGATTTGATGAAGAGCCCAGTGGCTGCAAAGCGGTTCTTCCTCGGGCTGCTCGCCGCGAGTGCGGTTCTGCTGGGCTTCGTCTTGTACCCCCTGGCGCAGTCGCTGTTCATGGGCGCGGTCCTCGCCGGCGTGCTGTGGAAGGTGAACCACAGGCTCGCCGCCCGACTGCGCGGACGACGCGGACTCGCCGCCGGTGTGCTGGTCGCGGCGGTGGTCTTGTTGGTGGTGGGGCCGATTGTCGGGTTGTCGGCTTTCGTCTACGGCGAGGCGAGCGCGGGGATCAAGTTCGTCAACGAGACGATCAAGAGCGAAGGAGTACAGGGCTTGCTGGGAAAGCTGCCCGAGCCGGTTCAGAAGCTGGCCTCGAAAGTGATCGAGCAGCTGCCGAAAGACGCGGAAGGACGGCTGGACGAAGAGTCGGTCGGCAAGACGGTCACCGCGCAGGGCAGCAAGGCCGCGGTGGTGGTGGGCACCGCGGTGAGCGCGACGGGCGAACTCGTCATTCAGGTCGTGATGATGTTGATCGCGCTCTACTTCCTGCTGCTTCAGGGCGAAGAGCTGGTCGCGTGGATGGACATGGCTTCACCCTTACGGGTGGGCCAGACCCAGGAATTGCTCGCCGAGTTCAAGAAGGTGTCCTACGCGGTTTTGATTTCCACCGTCATCACCTCGGCCGTGCAGGCCGTCGCCGCGTTGGTGGGCTACCTGATCGCGCGGGTGCCACACCCGATCTTCTTCGCCGCGGTCACCTTCTTTGTCGCCTTCATTCCCGCGATTGGTGCCGGGGCCGTCTGCCTGGTGGCCGCCGCGTTGCTCTTCGTCACCGGACACCCGTACATGGCGATCTTCCTCGCCATCTGGGGCCTGGTCGTCGTCGGCCTCGTCGACAACATCATCAAGCCGATGCTGATCAAGGGCGACGGCGAGATGAACGGGGCGGTGGTCTTCTTCGCGCTGATTGGTGGCCTCGCCGCCTTCGGAGCGGTCGGCCTGCTGGTCGGCCCGCTGGTGATTTCGGCCTTCCTCGCCCTGATGCGGATGTACCGCCGCGACTTCTCTGGGCAGCTGCCCCCCCCGGTCGAAGCGCCCCGGCCGATCGCCGGCTGATTTCAGCTCGAGAACAGCCTCAAGTCCTCGGGCAAAGGCGCTTCGAACGTGACCGGCAGGTGGGTCGAAGGGTGCTCGAAACGGATCTTCGCCGCGTGCAGGGCGTGCCGCGACAGCCGCAACTTCACCCAGGCTTCCGGCTCGAGCTCGCGCTTGCTGAAGCGGTCGAAGTAGCCCGGGTCAAAGCCGTACATCTTGTCCCCCACCAGGGGAAAACCGGCCTGCTGCAGGTGAATTCGAATCTGATGCTGGCGCCCGGTGCGCGGAAAGCAGCGGACGATCGCGAAGTTCGAGCCGTCGCGGGTGAAGCGCCGTTCGACCTGGAAAGCGGTCTGCGCCGGCTTGCCATTCTCGGGGTCGATGCGCACCGCGATTCGAATCAGCTCGGTGCCTTCTGAAATCGGAGCGTCGACTTCGAAGCTGTCCTCCGCAGGGTGTCCCTCGCAGATCGCCACGTACTCCTTGTGCACCTGGGAAGCAGTGAAGGCCAGCCCCAGCGCCTGACTGACCGCGGTCGAGCGCGCACAGACCACCAGCCCCGACGTCTCGCGGTCCAGCCGATGGGCCGGCCAGGCCTCTTCACCCCGCGCCTTGAGCTGCGAGACCAGGGTTCCGTGGTGGTAGCGCGCGGTGGGGTGAATCGGCAATCCGGCCGGCTTGTCGAGGATCAGCAGCCAGTCGTCGCGGAAGATTTCCTTCACCTCGTCCGCGTGCGGCACCTCGGGCTCGGGCAGCGCCTTGCGACGCAGCTTGAACTTCATTCCGGTCGTCACCAGCGTCGCAGGCTTGAGCTTCCGGTCGCTGATCAGCTGGTGGGTGATGATCGACTGCACCCGGGTGCGCGAGAGCCTTCGAATCTTGGCGCACAGATAGAGGTCGAGGCGCCAGCCGGCGAAGTTGGGCTCGACGCAGAACTCCATCTCGATGAAGTCGGTGTCGGGCCCGGCCAAAGGGGCCGTGGTGAGGAGTTGTTCGCCGTCGGCCATAGGTGCCCTATGTTGCGCCTTAATCATGATGGCTCTGGTCCCGGCAATGTTGACTCTGGCGATTTCCGCCGCTCCGGTTGGGAAGGTGGCGCTCATCGATCTCAACACCTCGATGATCGGGATGGCCTCCCAGGTCACCCAGGCACTGAAAGAGGCGGCCGTGGCCCAGAAGATGGTCCTCGTCCCGGGCGAAGAATTGCGGGCGAAGCTCGGGCTGAAAAAATACGAGGAGCTGGTGAAGTGTTCCGGTCGGCCCGCCTGCGTGTCCCAGGCGCTGGGTGAGCTGACCGACATCAGTCGCGCAGTGGCCGGTTCGCTGGCGGTCGATGAGAAAAATTACGTGCTCCGCCTGGCGTTGATCGACCTGAAGACCCTGAAGGTCATCGCGGATGTCGACCGGTCGATCTTGATCGCCTCGCGGCGCTTTCAAAAAGACGTGCGCGAGCTGGCCGGCCCCCTGCTGCGCGGAGAGCGCGAGGCCCGCGGGACGCTGGTGGTCACCACCAACGCCAAGGGGGCTTTGGTGACGGTGAATGGCGAGTCGATTGGCGTGGCTCCGGTGACGCTGCAGCTCAAGCCGGGCAAGCACGAGGTGAAGGTCGAACGGCCGAAGTACCTGCCGGTGACCCGCCTGGTCGACCTCGAGGCGAACCAGACGTTGACGGCCGAGATCCGAATGACGCTGAAGCCGGGCGAGCGAGTCGACGAAGACGTCCCCGCGCTCGTCGCCAGGGCCGCCGAAGAAGGGCCGACCCAGGGCTTTCGGGTACGGGCGCCGACGGTGGTGGCGGGAGCCGCAGCGCTCGTCGCTTTCGGAATCGGAACCGTCTTTGGGATCCAGTCGTCCTCGACCGACAAGCGGCTGCTCGCCGGCTACGACTCGGCGAGCGACACCTATTCGGGCAAGCGGGTCGATGCGCTGGCGGCGCAGAGCAACGCCCTGATTGCCAACGTTTCATTTGCGGTCGCGGGCGCGGCGGTAGTCGTGGCCGGTGTTCTGCTCGCCCTCGATGTTCATGCCGGCAACGCGCCGCTCGAAGTGGCGCCCGTCGTCAGCCCCACCGGCGCCGGTGTGCAGCTCGGAGGCCATTTCTGATGTCTTTCCGAAGACTGGGTTTGCTGGCTCTGGGCGCATTGTTGGTGACCTGCAAGCCGGCGGTGGATCCAAACAAAGGCCGCTTCTCGTGTGAGACCGACGCGGACTGTGGAACCGACTTCGAGTGCAAGAAGCAACTGACGGTCGGTGCGTTCTGTTTCAAGAAGGGCACCTGCGTCGCCGAGACCTGCAACGGGAAAGACGACGACTGCAACGGAGCGATCGACGAGACCTTTCCGGACTTCGACAAGGCCTGCACCAGCAGCAAGCAGGGCGTTTGCGCACCGGGAAAGTTGAGCTGTGTCGACGCGGCCGAGATCTGCGTTTCCAAAGTCGCGCCCTCGGTCGAGCGGTGCAACGGGCTCGACGATGACTGCAATGGGAAGACGGACGAGACATTCACTCTCGCCACCGACAGCCTCAACTGTGGAGTCTGCGGTCGCGCTTGCCCGTCGGGGACGAGCTGCCAGCTGGGCGCCTGTCGCGAAAGCAACTGCTCGGACGGGCTCGACAACGATGCCGACGGAGGAATCGATTGCGCCGACCCCGCGTGCCAGCAGCTGACGTGCTTCACCGGCGACGACGCCGGCTACGTCTGCGGCAAGCTGATGGATCCGGTCGACGCCGGCGCGGACGCAGGGCAGGGCGACGCAGGGGCCAGCGACGGCGGCGAGAGCGATGGCGGGTCGGTCGACGCAGGCGGCGATGGCGGTCGATTCTTCTGCTTCCCGGTCGAGCAGTGCGACGACGGCCTCGACAACGACCAGGACGGGCTGACCGACTGCGCGGACCCCGATTGCAACAACCGCCCTTGCATCGGCGGCACTGTGTGCACCAACGGCATCTGCCCGGGGCCGGGCTAGGCATCGTTCTGATCCAGGTTCGATCTCGGCGGCTGCTCGACGTGACCGTGCGTCATCTTGGTGAACGGTCCTTCGTCGCCGCGGCGAGCGGGTTGTGCGAGGCCCAGGGGCAGTTGTTCGTGGTCGCCGACGACGAGCACACGCTGGCGGTCTTTCCTTCAGACAGTCTGGCGCCCGGCGCGCGCCACGCGCTGCTGCGGCCCGACTCGAAGGATTTCGGGCCGATGAGCAAGGCGCAAAAGCCTGATCTCGAGGCGCTCTGTGTCCTTCCCGACGGGGCGCTGCTCGCGTTGCCGTCGGGAAGCTCGGCGCTTCGTCATCTGGGCGCGGTGGTCACTTTGAAAAACGGCGCGCCACTCGGTTCGCCCCGGTTGCTCGATTTCCGGCCTCTGTTCGAGCGCCTGTCGGGGGAAGTCGACGCGCTGAACCTCGAAGGCGCGGCGGTGGTCGGTTCGGTGCTGTGGCTGGCGCAGCGGGGAAACAATGTCAGCCCCAGCGCGCTGTTCGAAATCGACCTCGACTGCTTCGCAGGGCCCGTGGTGCCGGCGTCCGCGTTTCGCCGCACGGTGCCGCTCGACCTGGGGAAATTCGACGGAATTCCTTTCACGCCCACCGACCTGTGCGCGATTGCCGGCGGGCGGCTGATCATCTCGGCGGTCTGTGAAGACACCTCGGACAGAATCAGCGATGGCGCCTGCGTCGCGGCGGCGCTGGCGATCGTGGAGCCCGGCCGGGCGCCCGAACGAATCGCGCGGCTCGAGCCGACCTACAAGGTCGAAGGGGTGATCGCCCGCCCGGGGTCGATCGTGTGGATGGTGAGCGATGCCGATGATCCGACCCGCCCCTCTGTCTTGCTGGAAGGCACGCTGTAGGCCGGCTCCACACGGCAGTGCGGCTCTGCGACGTCTGCTGGAGTTGTTTGCGTCTGCTCTGATTTCCGCGGACGTCCCACCTTTTCAGACGGGTCACTGGAAATGGGAGCACGTGCGGGGCGATTGAAGAGTTTGGGAGCCCGTTTGCATTGAACGGGTGGAAAGGGTCCACGAAATTGCTCCAACAACCGCTGGAATCGCTTCGAACGGCCCATTTTCCGCCGAGGTGGTGAGGGTCACCCCCAGTGGTGAGATTCACCGTCGAACGACGGGGGTGAATCAACACCAGTGGGGGTAACCCACACCACCTCGGCGAAACCGAGAGGGTTCTGGGGGCCCCGAGGCTCAACGCCCCTTGGGTGACCCCAAAGGGCTCGCACGACCCGCCCAACGCAAGGAAGAGCTTCGGGTCGGCACGTCGGTGGTTCGCCCTCGGTGGAGCGCCCGAAGTCCCGACCTTCCCGAAGGCGTTTCTGTTTCCAGAAGTCACCGCACCCGCCTGTTTTCCCTGCCGACGCCGGATGTTGATCCGAGGGGCGACTCGATCTCGCGGGAAGGAAGTCGTTCGGATCGGGTGGCCTGTTTTCCCTGCCGACGCATGAAGTTGATTTGAGGGCGACTCGATCTCGCGGGAAGGAAGTCGTTCAGATCATCGCGGCGGGTGGTCTCCCGCGAGTTCAGCGTTCCGAGCGAGCCATCGGCTGAAAGCCCGTGATGCGGATGATCGGAACCCGGCCCTCGGCTTGCTGGCAAGGCAGGTGTAAGCAAATGAAAGGCAAACCGGCAGTGGATACGGGCGCGCGGGTATGATTTCCAGCCTCGTCGAGCTTTCCTCCGTCGTTCGCGGGACCTCCAAAGAATGAATCGATTCGCCGCCTGCTTGCTCCTCGCCGTTGCTTGCGTGACTCCGCAGGCGACAGTCACTTCCGCTGACAAGCCCCCCGAGAAGCCCGCGGAGAAGGGCCCGATTCGCCTCACGCTCGTCGCCACCAATGATCAGCACGGCTGGGTGATGACGTCGGTCGAGAAGTTCGGCGCCAGTGAGATTCGCGCCGGCGGCTCGGCGGTAATGGCCGCGTACTTGAAGATCCTTCGCGGCAACAACTTCGGAGGCGTGGTGCTGCTCGACGCCGGCGACCTCTTTCAGGGAACACTGGTCGCGAACCTTTCGGAAGGAGCGGCGGTGATCGACGCGATGAACGCGCTCGGCTACGACGGCGCCGCGATTGGAAACCACGAGTTCGATTACGGACCCATCGGGCCGGTCTCGGTCGCCACCCAGCCCAACGTCGACCCCTTCGGAGCGCTGAAGGCGCGCATCTCGCAGGCGAAGTTCCCGTTGTTGTCCTCCAACATCTACGAGGCGGCCACCGGGCGCCGTCCGTCCTGGCTGCCGGGCGATGGGCTGATGATGATCGAGCGAAAGGGAATCAAGATTGGAATCTTCGGGCTCACCACCCCGCAGACGCCGATTACGACCGTCCCGGTCAATGTCGCCACGCTCCGGTTTGGGTCCCTCGCGCCCGAGGCGCTCACCGCGGCCCGACAGCTGCGCGAGAAGGGAGCCGACCTCGTGATCGGTGTCGTTCACGCCGGTGGAAAGTGCGCCAAGTGGGACGACCCCGACGACACCAGCAGCTGCGATGAGAAGACGAGCGAGATCTTCGAGATGATGGGCGGATTGCCTCCGGGCACGCTGGACGCCGTCGTCGCCGGCCACACCCACAACGTCATCGGCCACAAGATCAACGGCACTCCGGTGGTCGAGACCTACGGCCTGGGCCGATTCTTTTCGACCATCGAGCTGTTCATCGACCCGGCGACCAAAAAGGTCATCCCCGCCAAGACCGCGCTGACCCCGTTGATCCCCCTGTGCGAGACGGTCGATTCCGCCACGGGCAGCTGCGATCCCCGGGTGCTGCGCGGCAAGGCGAGCGTCAGTGCGGTTCAAGCAACCTTTCAAGGTCACCCGATCACCGCCGACGCGGCGGTCGCTGCGCTGCTCGCTCCCGCGTTCGAGAAGGTCCGCTCACTTCAAGAGCAGAGCCTGGGGTTGTCGGTGCCCAAGACCCTCGGCCGGGACTACGAAAACGAGAGCGTGCTCGGCAGCTTCCTCGCCGACTCGCTGCGAGGAGTCGAGAAGGCCGACATCGCGCTGCTCAACCCCGGCGGGCTCCGCGCAGATTTGAAGGCGGGCGATGTGACGTACGGCTCGGTGTACGAGGTGCTGCCGTTCGACAATGCGATCAGTACGCTCAAGCTGACCGGCGCCGAGCTGACCCGGCTGCTCACCGCGGCCTACGGCTCACACAAAGGCGTCTTTCAGGCCTCGGGAATCGAAGTGAAGCTCTCGCGCTGCCCGACGGCTGATCGCCTCAAGCGGGTGACGCTCGAAGGGGGGAAGCCGCTCGAGCTCAGCAAGCAGTACCGGGTGGTGATGCCCGACTTCCTCGCCCGGGGGGGCGACGGGCTGGCTCCCATTCTCTCGACCATCGAGCCCGAGCAGGTCGACCTCGGTGAGAATCGCGAGCTGAATCTTCGCGACGCGCTGGTCGATTTCTGGAAAAAGAAGAAAGAGCCGTTTGTCAGCCCCATCTCGGGTCGGGTGTCGTTTCTTCAGGACGGCGAGAAGTGCAGCCCGGGGACGAAGTTGGACGGGCAGTCGGGAAGTCCCTGAAAAGACTTAGATGTCAGTGCTGGCTGTTACGGTCAAACCAACCAGTGGGAGGGGAAATTGCTCTACAAAGTGACGCCGAACCTGACGCCGCAGCCCGCCTTGAAGCCGGCCCGCGATCCAAACGCACCGAAGATTCCCCGTAAGAAGCGCAAGTCGGCGGTGTTCGATGCCGACGGGAACGAAGTGCTGATCACGATGATGTGCCTCAAGTGCCGCGCGATGAAGCCGCTGGTGATGTTCGGGCTTCGCAAGATGGCCGACGGCGCGATTCGCAATCAGCCCTGGTGCCGCGGCTGTCGCGCGGGTGCAGGGGCGAAGAAGCCCGACGCCTCGGTGCAACCGGTTTCGCTGTTGCCCACCGTCGAAGCGGTGCACGCGGCGGCTGATCACGACGAGCCGGACGAGAGTCTGGAAGTCGTTGGCGCTCCTGCAGTGAGCTGAAGCGCGCCCTCTTCGATGGAGTTGCCGCTGCAGGGCCTACGCGTCCTGGATTTGTCCCGGGTGCTCTCGGGCCCTTTTTGCACCATGAACCTCGGCGACCTGGGCGCCGAGGTGATCAAGATCGAAGAGCCGAAGAAGGGCGACGACACCCGCGCGTTCGGCCCTCCGTTCGTCCACGGAGAATCGACCTACTTCCTCTCGATCAACCGCAACAAGAAGTCCGTCGCCGTCGATTTGAAGGCGCCCGAAGGCTGCGCGCTGATCCAGCGTCTGGCCAGAACCTGCGACGTGGTGGTCGAAAATTTCCGGCCAGGAGTTGCCGCTCGCCTCGGCCTCGACGCCACCGCGCTGCGGCGGGACCACCCCCGCCTGATCTACTGCTCGATCTCGGGCTTCGGCCACGAGGGAGATCCGGCCTACACCTCGCTGCCCGGCTACGACGCGATCGTCCAGGGGCTGTCGGGGCTGCAGCACGTCACCGGCCAACCCGAGGGCCCGCCGACGCGAATCGGAGTTCCCATCTCGGATCTGCTCTCGGGCCTCACCGCCTTCCAGGCGATTCTCGCCGCGCTCTACACCCGCGAGCGCACCGGCGAGGGCGCGTTCCTCGACATCTCGATGCTCGATGCGACTGCGCAGGTGCTCACCTTTCACGGGGCCTCGGCGCTCAATGCCGCAACCACTCCGCGCCGGCTCGGAAATCGCCACGCGTCGATTTCTCCCTACGAGACGTTTTCGGGCAGCGATGGCGTCTTCTTCAATCTCGCCGTCGGCAACGATGCCCAGTTCGTCGCGCTGTGCCGGCTGTTGGCCCAGACGGCGTGGACCAGCGACCCGCTCTTCGCCACCAACCCGGCCCGGGTGAAGAACCGCGATCAGCTCTCACCCGCGCTGCAGGAGCTGTTCTCGAAGCGGCCTGCGCTCGTGTGGGTGGACCTGCTCGAGATTGAAGGCATTCCGGCTGGAAAAATTGCCACGGTGAACGAGGTCGTCGCCCACCCGCAGCTTGCGGCGCGCGGGAAGCTTCTGGAATTCGTTCACCCCACGGCCGGCCCGCTGAAGGCGATTGGCAGTCCGCTTCCACAAGCCTCGAAGACGGCCGCCGCGCCGCCGCTGCTGGGCGAGCACACCCACGAGGTATTGGGCCGGATTCTGGGGCTCGCCCCTGCGGAGATCGACGGGCTGGTCGCCAGGGGTGTGCTTAAATCCGCGCGGTGAAGCCCGAGGCAACTGCATTCGCGGTGCTCTCGAAGGACGCGTTCGCCGGAAAACAGTTCGAGCGCTTCGAAGTGCTGTGCAAGCTGGGCGAAGGCGGAATGTCGGAAGTCTTTCTCGCCTGGCAGAAGAGCGTCGGTGGGTTTCGCCGTCCGGTGGTGCTGAAGCGCATTCGCGACTCGATTCGCCATGACCCGGTGTCGCTGCAGATGTTCGTGCAGGAAGCGAAGATCACTTCGGGCTTGAGCCACGGAAACATCGCGGCCCTTCATGATCTCTCGCACGAAGAGCGCGGGCTGTTCATGGTGATGGAATTCGTTCCTGGCGCGACGCTGTTCGAGATCGCCAAAGCCTGCGCGTTCGCAGAAGAAGAGATTCCGCTGGGGCTCACCGTCGGAGTGTTGCGCGACACGGCGCTCGCCCTTCACTACGCGCACACCTTCAAAGACCCCGCCGGCCGATCGCGCCCGGTGATTCACCGCGACATCTCGGACAAGAACCTGATGGTCTCGTTCGACGGCACCACCAAGCTGCTCGACTTCGGCATCGCTCGCCAGCAGGGCCGCAAAGGGGTCACGCTCAACGGGATGGTGAAGGGCACCGCCGGTTACATGTCGCCCGAGCAGATTCGGGGTGAAGCGGTCGATGCGCGCACGGACGTCTTCTCTCTGGGGGTGGTGCTGCACGAGTGCCTCACCGGCTGCCGGCTGTTCGTCCGCGAGAGCCGGGTCGACGAAATTCACGCGCTGCTCACCGACCCCGTCCCTGCGCCCAGCCAGCGAAATCGAAGGGTCCCGATCGAGCTCGATGCGGTGGTGTTGAAGGCGCTGGCACGCGACAAGGACCAGCGATTCGCCAACGCCCGCGAGCTCGCCGCCGCGTTGGATCGAGCGGTCGGCGGGTTGATCTGGGAAGCCGAAGCGCGCGCCGAGTTCATTCAGAAACATTTTGCCGACCGCCAGGAACAGCTGGGGCAGCTGCTGGGCGACCCGGGCCGCACCGACGTGGGCGAGGCGACGGACTCGACGACCGACCCCCGACCGCTCGCTTTGCTGGCCCGCGATCAGCGCAGCACGTTGAATCTGCGAAAGCGGACTCCCCATCTGATCGAGTCTTCTTCTGCGACCCTGGCAGAGGAGACAGTGATTGGAGAGGAGGCCGCGCGGGACACTCAGGAAGAAGGGGACTCGGGACGTGCCCTCCCGGCTTCGAAGAGCTGTGCCCGCGAACCTGCGCTCAGCCCCCAGATGTTGGCGATGGCCGCTGCGGCTGCGATCGCACTGGCCACAGTGCTTTTACTCATCCTTTCGAGGCATTGAGCTCAGGCTGCCGAATTGTTTCGAACCGGGGGGTGCCCCTTTCGAATCGACCATTTTACGCCGGCGACCCCGAGGGACGTCGCTGCGCTTGCGGCAGTGATCCCAGTGTCGGTGGTGTTGATGGGTCGTCTGGACCCGTGCGAGGTCCCACGAGGCGCTGAAGAAAATCGAGGCCCCACCGGATTATTACCGATGGGGCCTCGAGCTTTCCTGTGGAGGCGAACGGGATCGAACCGATGACCTTCGCATTGCGAACGCGAGCACGGCCCTCGGGCAGGCAGGCCGCATTGCTCGTTTTTTAGAAATCTCGAGGGAGTGAGCTGAGGAGGGAGTGATCGGGAGTGGACAGACGTGACCCCTGGTCCCCGCCAGTTTGGACACTTTTGGACACTTTTCTCGTTCGCAGTCCGGCGACTTCTGCCGAGAGAAACCGACGGACTCGCCAACCCGAAGCGCAAGGCAAAGATTGGTCACGTGGGGGGGTGACGAATCCGGGAGCCGACCGCTGAGTAGGCAGGGATTCGCCACATCCGAGGTGGCGTTTTGACTAACTCCTCGAGGGCATCGTCAGCACCGACGGCGGGCGGTGATGGAAAGATTGCGGTCATCTGTCGCTGGGGGCACTCGACAACCCGCAACACTTCCGCTACTCGCGGGGACGCGGGAAGGTGCACGGTGTTTCAATTCCTGGTGATTGTGGCCCTGCTGGTGCCTTTGGCCTCCGCCCGCGGAGCTGATCGTCGCGCCATTCGGCTTGAGTACACAGCCCCGCCGTCCTGTCCTTCCAAAGAGGCCTTTCAGTCCCGATTGGCAGCTCGCCTCGGTTACGACGCGGTGAGCGAGCCGGCGAGCCATGTGGCCGGTGTTGTGGTCCAGGTCCATGAAGGCCAGCTGGAAGCGAGCTTCAGCCTCTGGGAAATTGGCGGCCTCAAGCGTGGCGAACGTTCATTTAGTGGTGCGCTGACCGACTGCGACGCCCTGATCTCCGGCGTGGCGCTCGCAATGGCGATTGCACTCGACCCGAGGCTGTTGACCCGTGCCCCAGTCGAACCACCAGCCGCTACACCCCCTCCACCAGTTGCTCCGCCGCCGGTCGTGACGCCCTCGCCGGTTGCGGTGGCCTCCTCCAATCCTTTGCACCTGTCCCTCGCGGTGGGGGTGCGTAGCTCGGTGGGGCTGCTGCCCACGCTGAGCGCTGGCCCCTCGTTCGAAGCTCGGCTCCGCCTCCGCTCATTCAGCATTGCGGCGGACGGCGACGTGTTTCTGGCTCCCACCTTCGAGACAGCAGGCGGTCGGGTAGAAACTTCGCTTGTGCGTGGCGGGGTTCAGCTCTGCGGTCATGTCGCCTTCCTGGCGTTGTGTGCCCGCGGCACCGGTGGAGGGCTCGCAGCAGGAGGCAGCGGATTCCAGAACAACCGGCGCGGTTGGCAGGGCGTCGCCACAGTCGGACCGCTGCTTTCTATGGTTTGGCGTCCGGTGAGTGGGTTGGTACTTCAGGCATCGTTGGCGATGGATGTGGTGTTGATTCGAAATGCAATTACCCTCGGCTCCATCGAGCTGTGGGGCAGCCCGTTGGTGGCCGGCAACGCCGGACTTTCGGTCGGGTGGCAGTTCTTGTGACGGGTTTGCTCTCGTCAAACAGAACACCTGGTCGGGCTTAATGGACTCGACCGCCGAATTGACCGCGCTTTACCGGGCAGAGTTCCCCTATGTGTGGAACGTCCTGTTTCGGCTGGGGGTTGCGGGGCCAGAACGCGAAGACATCGCGCAAGAGGCTTTCGCGGCGGCGTTCAAGCAGTGGCCCACCTACGACCGCGCTCGACCGGTCAAGCCGTGGCTCTTCGGCATCAGCTACCGGCTGGTGCGAGATTTCCGACGAAAACACCAGAACCGTTTCGAACGCGAGGGACTCGACCCTGAAAGCCCGGATCTGGCCCGGAATGCAGAGGACTTCGTTGCCCAACAGCAGGGCCTCAAGTTGGTGCAACGGGCCCTCGACGCGATGGAACTCGACCGGCGGGCGGTTTTCGTGATGCATGAAATCGAAGGGCACCCGATTCCGGCCGTCTCGGACGAGCTGAATATTCCGCTCAACACCGCTTACTCACGGCTGCGGTTGGCGCGGAAAGAATTCAATCAGTTCGTGGCTCGACTGCACCCAGGACAGGGAGTGACGCAATGACCTCCGAAGAATCAGAGCCTTTGTCCTCGCTGGCGGTGAGCTTGCTTGCGCTGGAAAAGAACCGCGAAGGCCCATCAGCGGCCGAGGAACAGCGGGTCCTCGACCGGTTGGTGCAGGTCCATGCGTTCCAGCCAGTGGCCACGGCTGCAAGCGGTGGCGGATTGAAGGGTGTGCTGGCGAAAGTGGCGGTCGGCGCAGCGGTCGGTGCGGTTGTGGGTGGGGCAGTGGTGGGCGCGTGGTTCTCAGGGCAGCTTGAAGATGCGCGTGCCGACTTGGCTGCGGCGAAAGCCTCGGTGCCCCCGCTGGTAGCCCCCGAACCGGCTCCTCTTGCCCCAGTGCCGCAACTCGAAGCGCCCATTGCTCCGGCGCCAGCTCCTTCTCGTCACGCGAAGGTCAAAGCGCTCACTGTTGCTGGCCCGCAAGTCGATTCCTTGAGTGAAGAGGCCGCGCTGATCGACCAGGCACGAACGGCACTGCTCAAGAACAACCTGGAAGGCGCCGGTGAGGCGCTGGCGCAGCACCAAGCAAAGTTCCCATCGGGTCGAATGGTGGAAGAGCGCGAGGTGATGGGTATCCAGGTGTTGCTGGGCCTGGGGAAAGAGGCTGAGGCGCGAGCGGCAGGAGAACGTTTTCGTCGCCTCCATCCGTCGAGTCTGTTGGCTCCGACGGTCGAAGCAATTTTCGAACGGGCACCGTGACGGAAACGCGGGTGCCATTCAGATAGGAGACGGGTCGGGCTCTCATCCTGATCAAGCAGCGACTCGGACATCGTGGCGAAGTGGCTCGAGCGTGAGTTGAATTGCGCGATCCCAACGATCGCTGAGCG
>JAYVCD010000232.1:0-12012 GCA_043750125.1 Archangiaceae bacterium
TGGATCAGTTTCAGAGCGGCCGGATCACCGCGTGGGCGCTCAAGCGCCCTGTCAAAAGGTTCGGGCTTGGCCGCCCTGAGCGCGTTCCGCCTGAAGGACCCCTGGCCTTGATTTGCACGCCAGAGGTAGGCAGGAAGCAGCGTGCGCGCACTTGGACTCTTTGGAGCTGGGCTCGTGGTTTTGATCGCTTTGCTGAGCGTCTGGCTCTTCAGCAGGCCGGTGTCTCGACCTCAACCAGTGGCACTGGCCGTGCCTTCGCCCTTCACCGTGGAGAACCCATCTTCGTACGTCGTCTTGACCCAGACGGAGATTGCGATCGCGCACGGGGGCCGGACCACGTTTTCAGTCTCGATTGACCCGTCGAAGTTCGAGTGGGAGCCGCTGTGGAGTGTGGGCCGAGAGCTCGCGCTCAAGCGCTCGGACCTGCCGATCTACGGAAAGGAGGAGTTCCGAACGGTTTACGTGGTTGCGGACAGAAACTTGGGTGCCGCCTGGCTCCGCGCATTGGTAGGAGTCGCGAGCGGCGGGGGCGCCGACGCGGTGATGGTCGACACCCAGCGCGATCCTCTGCAGGACTCGACCGTGAAGGACCCGTTGCGGCTGGCCTTTTTCGAGAACGAGGAAAGCCCGCTGTTCTCGAAGCCTTCGATTGACGTGGCCCTGATTGTCGAACCCGATAGAGCGCGCTACCTGACTCCAACTGGCTTGAACGAGTGGGTCAATCTGCGCCCTCTGACCAAGGACATCACGCCGGACCTCGTGAGAAACGCAGCCTCGGTTTTCCGGAGAGAACCGAGCTCGTATCAATCGCTGCGAGTTCACGTCGCCGACTCGGTGACTATTGGCGATCTGGTCCGTGTCGCGAGGGCAGGCCAATTTGCGCACGTCAGCTTGTCGATGAATCCTCCTTCCACGCTCGAGTTCAAACGTGACCCACGGCACGCCCCGATCGCCACCGAACGCGTGGTCGGTGTCGCCGATGGAGGTGTTTGGATTCATCCCGACGGGCTCATTGAGGAGTTGGTGATCGGCCAACAGGCTCTTCAATCGGTGCCGCAAGCAGGCTTGAATTCATGCGCTCGCGGTTCAGCAGGCGGAATCGCATTGCTGCGTGCGATGGGAATGCTCGGGAGGTCGCGAACCCACGGCTTGATGCCTTCAGTCGCAACAACCGAGGCGTGTGCCGCCCTCCCCGCCGACCTCCAGCATTGTTTCGCTTTGGACGCGGAGGAGGCTTCAGCGTGCGCAAAGGCCGAGGCTGCCCATCCCGAATTGAACCGAATCGCGACCTTCATTCTGCGAGCGCGAGTTCCTTTCTGAGCTCTACAGACAGGCCGTCACGTACGTCACCGTCAACGTCTTCCCACTCGTCGGCGTCTTCAACGGGTCGAACTTCAGCGCGTTGATCGCCGGGTCGTACGTGTAGTCGCCGGCAGGGGTCGCCACTCCGTTCACCTTCACGTCCAACAGCTTGCCTCCCGAGAGGTCGGGCGCCGACGTGAGGTAGAAGACCGTTCGAAACCCGAACGCCGTCTTCCCCAGGTCCTGCAGCTTCTGCGACCAGTTCGGGCTGCAGATTTCGTAAATTCCTCCATTCGTCGCCGTCGCCAACTGCTTGTACGTCGTCGCGTCGTTCGTCCCGTCATACGTGCAGCCCGACGGTGGCGTCAGCGTCAACGGGCCAATGATGCTGAACGTAAACATCGACGCCCGGTTGTAGCCCTTCACGTTCATCAGCCGATTGAAGTAGTAGCTGTACGGCTGCGGCGACTGGTCTCCTGCATCCGAAATCACCACCACCGCCAGGTTCGCGTCGTACCGCAGCAGCCCGGCGTTCTCGTTCGTAATCTTCGGAGCGGTCAGCGCATCCACCGAAGCGCCAATGCCCTTCTCCTCGCCCGACCCATTCGTACCCAGGTTCACCTTGGTCTTGAACTTCTGCTCCACCATCGGGGTCGTCGGGGTCAAAATTTTTGGGTTGTTCGCGTCGCCCACCAGCCGGCCCTGCTCACCGGTCGTGCACGGCAGCCCCAAGCCCGGACAAATCGGAGCGTCGTCGTCCGTCGTCGTCACTCCCATCTGCCAGTCCACCCCCGCGCCCGCCGCGTACTGAATGAACGCGGTGAAGTTCGTCGACAGGCTCGTCTGCTTGTCCTGCATCGAGCAGCTGTTGTCGATGGTGAGCAGGATGTCTGCCTTCGGCTGCACGTCCTGCACGAACGTGTCCGTCTGCAAGCCGTTCGGGTCCCCACGCCCTCGCAAGTTCACCAGGTACGCCAGGTTCTGACCCGACTGAATCGCCTCGACCGAGATCGCTCCGTTGTCCGCGCCTACGTCGATCGCCCGGTACTTCGCCTGGAACGTGACCGGCGTTCCTCCCGGTGCGAGCACCAGCCCGCCCGTCGGAATCGAAGGCGTGCTCACCAATACAAACTCGGGGCAGTACGCCGTTCCTGCGCAGTTCGGCCCGCCCGCCGGTTGGCCCGCCGGCGCCTGCACCTTGAAGCCGGTGATGGTCACGTTCGAGTTGCAGACGTTGTAGGTGGTGAACGTGCGCGTCGAGCTGTTGCAGCCGGGCTTCACCGCTCCGAAGTCGAGATCATCGGGGGCAATCACCAGGCAGCTGGGTCCCACCGACGTCGTCAGCGGCACCGAGACCACCGGCTTGGTCGGCGAGTTGACGTTGAAGGTCAGCGCTCCGCTGTAGGTCGTCAGCGTCGCGGAAATCGGCCCCGGAGGCGCCACCCGCACCACCACCTGGAACGACTGCATCGGCTGCAGCTCTTTGTTGTCGATCGTTCCGCCCACCAACGTGTACGCCGCGTTGCTGCCCGTCGCGATTTCAATCCCACTCAAGTAGCAGAGGTCTCCCGGGTTCTGACCCAGGTTGGTGAGGGTAATCGGCAGTTCCTTGAACGCCGGCGGCGCCACCAACCCGAAGTTCACCGGGCCCGAGGGAGTCACCTGCAAATTACACGGCGGCAACATCTGCGCATCGGCGGTGAGGTGAATCTTCACGTCCGGCTCGGCCGAGTCGTTGGAGTGAATCACCAGCTCGGCGTCCTTTGCCCCCGGGCTCTTCGGCGTCAGCGTCACCGCCAGGTCCACCAGATTCTTTCCCGCCACCGCTTCCAGCCCCTTCGTTTTGTCGTAGGTCCCCGAGATTCCCAGGTCGATTTCGTCGACCGCCGTCGTCGCGTTCAGCGAGCGAATCGAGACCAACGGAAGCTGCCCCGCGACTCCACCCGCCACCGAGCCGAGGAACAGGTTGCCCTGCACGTCGCCGTTGGGCGGCTTGGTCCCGACGTTCATCACCGTGAGCTTGCGGGTCACCGGAATCGGCGCTCCCGCATAGAAGGCCACCTTCCCGAAGCTCAGCGACGGGTTCGGCGCGACCTTGATCCGCGGCCCACCGCCATAACACTTGAGGCTCACCGTCCCGCTCGGCTGCCGGGTCAACCCAGTGCTGAACGTCAGGTTCGCCACCCGTGGCCCCAGGCCCGTCGGCTTGCAGGCCACCGTCAGCGCAGTCGGCACCCCGTCGCCCGGAATCGTGAACGTCGTCGCCGTGCCCGTGCCCGCCGGATCCTTGAAGAGGAAGTCGGTCGGCATCGACGTAGCCACCTGGGTAATCGTGATCGGAACCTTCGACAGGTTGGTGAAGACCACCTGGCGGCCCGCTTCCACCGTCGGGCTGACGTAGCCGTAATCCAGCGACGACGGGGTCCAGGTCAGCACGTCGTCCACGCCCGTTCCTTTCAGCTTCACGTCCACCGGCTCGCACTCGCCCGGGCCCTTCATCTTCACGCTCGCCGCGTAGTCCCGCTTCTGCGTCGGAGCGAAACCCGCCTTAATCATCACGCTCGTCATCGCCGCAATCGTCACGTCGCCTTTGGGCGCTGCGTCGAAAGAAGAAGCGTCCGTTCCCGTCACTTCTCCAACCACCGCCACCCCGCTGATCGCGTGGGTGTTCTTCATCTCGACCGGCAACTCGAAGCGATCGCCCACCGGCACCGGCCCGAAGTCGAGCTCGGTAGGAATCGAGCAGCCGCCCCCTTCGCCCTTCCCGGTGAGAAGAATGGTCGCGGTGTTCTCATCGGCCATCGTGCCGCCCGCGCTCAGCAGCAGCTTGACCGAGTAGTCCTTTCCGCCCCGGGGCGTGAAGAGCATGTCGATCTCGAGCTCGGCCGTCGACGCCACTTCTGCGTCGGGCTCGAACTTCACTTCGAACGCCGCGTCGGTCTTCGCGTCGGCGCCGAGGGTGACGCTCGCGCCCTCGACCTTTTCCAACGAGATGAGGCGCAGCGGACTCTTGCCGGTGTTGCGGATGATCAATTTCTTGCTGATCTTCTCACCTGAAAACGCGGTTCCGAAGTCGTAGACCGCGTCACGGTCGACATGGACCACGCTCGTCGCGTCGCTCCACACCACCTTGAGCTCCGCGTTGCTGGATCCAATTGTGGACCCGCGGCAGTTGCAGCCCGCGACGCTTCCAGCGACGACGAGCAAAGCAATTGCGGACGAAAGCCGACCGGCTGAACGCGAGTTCATGCAGAGACTCCAGGTGCGAAAAGTGCGCAGACAGGGGAGGGCTCCCCTCAAAGCGCGCGCATGCTGCTTATGTGCGCGCCGGAGATCAAGCCCACCCCTTGTTGCCTACACGGGGATGTGTGTAGGAGTGCGCGGCGTTCGGGTCTCAAGGCCGGCCTCAAAAAGCAGAACGCCCGCACCCAGGTTCGAGAGAAAAATCACATGATCAACCCCACCACCGCCCGGGCCATCGCTCTGGGAGCAGCGCTCGGATTCGTCCTCGCTGTCGTCCCTTCCTGCGGCAGCAGCAAGCCTCCGGTCGCCAAATGCAATCACAACACCTGTCCGGGTTGCTGTGACGACATGGGCGTTTGCTTGAAAGGAATTGTCCTCGAGGCGTGTGGCATTGATGGCGTCAGTTGTCTGGTCTGTACCGCCAGTCAAAAGTGCGAGTCCGGCGCCTGTCGCATGGGATCCGCCGGCGGCGGCACGGGCGGCACCGGAGGAGGCAGTGCGACCGGGGGAGGCTCGGGCGGTGGCCTCGGCGGTGGCCTCGGCGGCGGCCCGGGCGGCGGTAGCGGCGGTAGCGGCGGTAGCGGCGGTAGCGGCGGTAGCGGCGGTAGCGGCGGCGGTACCGGTACCGGGGGCGGCTCGGCGGCATGCAGCGCGGCCAACTGCCCCGGCTGCTGCGATCCGTTCACTGGCCAGTGTCGGCCCGGAGATCAAAGCACGCTGTGCGGCGCGAGCGGCATCGCGTGCAAGGTCTGCAACACCGGCGTCGGCCAGACCTGTACCAACAAGGCGTGCACCGGCGGACCGTGCGATGCGACCAACTGCGCCGGCTGCTGTGCGAACACCACCACCTGCATTACCCCGCAGACTTCCAGCCAGTGCGGGCTCAATGGCGCCAGCTGCGTGTCCTGCCAGGGCACCGCTCAGTGCCAGGTCGACGCCGGGGTCTGCGCCGGAGGCTCGGGCGGCGGCGCGGGAGGATCCGGCGGTTCAGGTGGAGCGGGGGGCGGCGGGTTGACGCTGCCTTGTTCTCCCGCGTGCGCCACCGGAAAATGCTGCGACTTCGGAGTCAGCTGCGCCAGCTCTGGAGCCTCGTGCCTCTTCACCAACTTGTTGCTGGGCACGAACCAGAAGTGCGACGCGGCTTCTTCCACCTGCCAGTAGAGCGTTCGAATCGGGGGTAGTGCGTGGCTTCAAAATCACCAGCCCTCGAGCTGACGGTCGCCGGCAAGACCGTTCGGATCAGCAACCCCACCAAGCCCTTCTTCCCCGAAGCGGGGCTGACCAAGTTGGACATCGTCCAGTACTACCTCGCCGTCGCCGAGGGGGCGCTGGTCGGCGTTCGCGGTCGCCCGATGGCGCTCAAGCGCTTCCCCGATGGAGCGGGAGGCGACTTCTTTTTTCAGAAGCGCGCGCCGACTCCCCGCCCCGAGTGGTTGGAAACAGTGACGCTGAGTTTTCCCTCGGGCCGCACCGCGGACGAGGTGGTGGTGCGCGACGCCGCGGCCCTCGCGTTCGTGGTGAACCTCGGCTGTCTGGATTTGAACCCCCACGCGGTGATGGCCGACGACCTCGAGCACCCCAACGAGCTTCGGGTGGATCTCGACCCCGGCCCCGGAGTCGAATTTTCCCAGGTGAAGCAGGTGGCGCTGACCGTGCGAGAAGTGCTCGCCGAGCTGGGGTTGACCGGCTACCCGAAGACTTCGGGCAGCCGCGGAATTCACGTCAACGTGCGATTGGAACCGAAGTGGAGCTTTCTGCAAGTGCGAAGGTGCGCGCTCGCGCTGGCCCGCGAAGTCGAGAAGAAGGTGCCCGCGCTTGCGACCAGCAAGTGGTGGAAGGAGGAGAGGCACGGGGTCTTCCTCGACTACAACCAGAACGCCAAAGACCGCACCGTCGCCTCGGCCTACTCGGTGCGGCCGACGAAGGAAGCGCGGGTGTCGGCTCCGCTGACGTGGGACGAGCTGCCTCACGTCGAGCTGGCCGACTTCACCGTGCGAACGATGCTCACCCGCTACCCACAGCTGGGCGATGTGGGCGCCGGGATTGACGCTCAACCGTTCTCACTGCAGTCGCTGCTCGAGCTGTCGGCGAAGCAGGAAATGCAAGGGCAGGGAGACGCGCCGTGGCCGCCGCACTATGCCAAAGGCGACGCTGAGCCGAAGCGGCACGATGATCGAAGAGATTGAGGCGCGGATGTGGAGGATCTCTCAGTCGCTGTACGACACCAGCGTTTCCGAGCAGGTCCTCGAAGAAGAGGTGCTGCCCTGGCTGGCCGAAGACATTCAGTTCACCGACCCCTGGCAGCACGGAGAGGGCCTCGCGCTGTACCGCAAAGGCGCGGCCGCCTTTCACGCGATGTTCAAGTTCGACTTCGACGTCTACCAACTCAACGTTCAGCTCAACGCCAACGCGCGCACCGGGCGGGTGATTGTCGACGGAGTGATGAACCTGCGGCAGTTCAGCTGGCTCTACACCTTTCCGCTGCGCACGATTCTCGTCTACGACTTCACCCTGCTCGACCCGCCCCGGGGGCAGGTGACCTTCCTCATTCACAACCACGAGGAGATGTGGAGCGTGGGAGACATGATCGAAGCCGTCCCCGCCCTCGGCTGGTTCTACAAGCGCGTCTTTCGAACCGCATTCAGCAAGGGCTTCATCGCGGCGGGCACGTGGGTGCGGCGGCTGCGCCGGTAGGCACGCCGGGGCCAGAAATGACAAGTCGCCCGCGAGGCGATAAGGCTCAAAAGGCAGTGAACCGCTTTCTCCCCACCAATCAGGCTGACCTCGAGGCGCGCGGCTGGGACGCGGTGGACATCGTCATCGTGTCCGGGGATGCGCACGTGGACCACCCTTCGTTCGGGCCGATCTTGATTGCCCGGTTTCTCGAGGGGCGCGGCTTCCGGGTGGGCGTCATCTCGCAGCCCGACTGGCATTCGGCCGAGCCGTTCAAGGCGTTGGGAAAGCCCCGCCTCTTCTTCGGAGTCGCGGCCGGAAATCTCGACTCGATGCTCAACCGGCTCACCGCGCAGAAGAAGAATCGCGCCGAGGACCAGTACACCCCCGGAGGCCGCACCGGCAGCCGACCGGATCGCGCCACCCTCGTCTACGCCAACCGCTGCCGCGAGGCGTACCCCGACGTCCCGCTGGTGCTGGGAGGCATCGAAGCCTCGCTGCGGCGCATCGCGCACTACGACTACTGGAGCGACAAGGTCCGCCGGTCGATTCTGCTCGATGCGAAGGCCGACCTGCTGGTGTTTGGAATGGGAGAGCGCCCGGTCTGGGACATCGCTCGGCGCTTGAAGGCGGGCGAGAAGGTCTCCGAGCTGCGGGACATTCGCGGCACCGCGTTTTTGATCAACGACGAGCAGATGAAGAAGCACGAGGCCGACCCGGCAAAGCGCGCGGCGGACAAGAAGGTGGTGGTGCTGCCCAGCTACGAGCAGGTGGTCGCCGACAAGACGGCCTTCGCGCGGATGTCGCGGGACTTCCAGATGGAGACCAACCCCGGCAACGCACGGGCGGTCGCTCAGCGGCACGCGGACCGCGGGGTGTACTTCAACCCGCCGGCGCTTCCACTCGACGATGGAGAAGCAAACCCCGACTCGGTCGCGATGGACGAGCTGTACGACCTCCCGTTTCAGCGCAAGCCGCACCCCAGTTACACCGAGAAGATTCCCGCCTTCGAGACGGTGAAGCACTCGATCGTGTTGATGCGGGGCTGCTTTGGCGGGTGCACCTTCTGCTCGATTACCGAGCACGAGGGGCGGGTGATTCAGAACCGCTCGGAAGCCAGCGTGCTGCGTGAGATTCGGGAAGTGCGGCGCATGGGCGACTTCCGCGGAACGGTGACCGACCTGGGTGGGCCCACCGCCAACATGTACAAGATGAAGTGCAAGACCCCGGAAATCGAGCGCGCGTGTCGCAAGCTGTCGTGCGTGCACCCGGGCGTCTGCGAGAACCTGCTCACCGACCATGACCCGCTGATCGACGTGATGAAGGCGGTGCGCAAAGAGGAAGGGGTGAAGCACGTCTTCATCGCCAGCGGGGTGCGCTACGACCTGGCCCAGCTGTCGCCTGAGTACGTGACCGAGCTTGCGACCCACCACGTCGGCGGCCAGCTGTCGGTGGCTCCGGAACACGTCAGCCCGCGGGTGCTCGAGAAGATGAAGAAGCCCGGAATCGAGAGCTTCGAGCGGTTCCAGACGATGTTTGCCTGCGCGAGCAAAGAGGCGGGCAAAGAGCAGTACGACATTCCGTATTTCATTTCCGGCCACCCCGGCTCGACGCTCGAGGACATGATCGAGCTCGCGGTCTGGCTGAAGAAGAACGGGAAGCGTCCGCGGCAGGTGCAGGACTTCATTCCGACTCCGATGTCGATCGCAGCCTGCATGTATTGGACAGGCATCGACCCGCTGAAGATGGAGCCGGTCTACACGGCCACCGGGCTGCGCGAGAAGAAGCTGCAGAAGGCGCTGCTGCTGTATTGGAACCCCGAGCAATGGCCGCTGGTGCGCGAAGCGCTGACCCAGGCCGAGCGCACCGACTTGATTGGCCGCGGGCCGCTGTGTCTGGTTCCCGCCGAGACGATGGACGAAGCCCGCCGCGCCCGCTCACCGTCCTGACGTTTCGTTCCACCTTTCTTGCACACCGCGCCGTCGTCCGGTGTCTGGTCCCTCATCCCGGTGATGGAGTGAACATGTTCCGAAGAGCGCTTTTGGTGACGTCGATGATCCTTGGGGTCGGTTGCAAAGAAGAAGCGGCAGCTCCGATGGCTGCTGTTTCGGCGAGCCCCGGATTCGATCCCGAGACGTCCCGGTTGCTCGCCGCCCTTGAAGATCCGGTCGCCAGCGTTCACTACGCCGCGAGTCGCGAGCTGGCGGCGAAGGGCGCGGCCGTGCGACCGGCGTTGCTTTCAGCGCTGAAGAGCGAACGGCCGATGCTGCGCGCGATGGCGGCCCACGCGCTGGCGGGAATGGGCGAGGGAGCGGAAGAGGCGCTCCCGGGCCTGGCCGCTGTTCTCGAGAAGGATGCAGACCCGAAAGTTCGCGAGAGTGCGGCCCGTGCGATTGGCCTGGTCGGGCGAAAGAGCGCGCTCAAGTCGACGCTGGTGAGCGCGCTGCGCAAGGGGCTCGCGGACGCCGAAGGACCCGTCCGCGTCAGCTCTGCGTTTGCGCTCGCGGCGCTGGACTCCGGTGCGAGCGAAGCCGCCGCGGTGTTGGGAAAGGCGCTGAACGACCCCGAGCCTGAAGGGACCAACCTCCACCAGGAAGCGTGCTTCCGTCTGGCTTCCATGGGCCCGGCCGCAAAGGATGCCGTGCCCGGGCTGATCGCGATGCTTCAAAATCCGGACCCCGAGATGCGCTGGCCGGCGGTTGAAGCGCTGGGAAAAATCGGACCCGGCGCCGCAGCCGCCCAGCCTGCGCTGAAGTTGCTGCGGAAGAAGAGCAACATCGTCGGCGAGAAAGACGCGATCACGAAGGCCCTCGAAGCGATCGAAGACTAGGACCGCCGGCGACGAGCGACCGCGGCTCCCAGCATCAGCAGCAGCGGCCACGCGCTCGAACCGACGGGCACCGCGCTGCATCCCCCGCGAGCCGCCGCGACCGGCGTGGACCCGGCGTCGGGCGAGTCCTCACCCTCGGTGCCGGGGTCGGAATTCGCGTCGAGGTCACAGACATCTCCCACGCCGTCCTGGTCGCGATCTTCCTGCTGCGCATTGGCGAGGTTCGGACAGTTGTCGTTTACGTCGGGCACGGTGTCTGCGTCGGTGTCGACGCAAGCGTCCCCGGCTTTGTCTGCTCTCGAGTCGGTCTGGTCGGGGTTGGGAACCGACGGACAGTTGTCGATCGCATCGGGTACGCCGTCGCCATCGGTGTCCTCGTCGCAGGCGTCGCCCTGGTGGTCGCCGTCGAGATCCGCTTGATTCGGGTTGGCCTTCGTCGGGCAGTTGTCGCTCGCATTGAGCACCCCGTCGCCGTCGGAATCGTTCTCACACGCGTCGCCCTTGCCATCGCCATCGGTGTCGAGCTGGGACTTGTTGGCGAGGGTGGGGCAGTTGTCCGTCGCGTCGGCGATGGTGTCGTTGTCGTCGTCGCCATCACACGCATCGCCCTTTCCGTCGTGGTCCGTGTCGAGCTGGTTGGCGTTGGCGATGGTGGGACAGTTGTCGTTGGTGCCGGTGACTCCGTCGTGATCCGGGTCCGTGGTTCCGTACATCAGCGCGGCCCCGGCGATGTCACCCGGGCTCAACGTGGTCCAGTCGTGCAGCAGCAGGGCGCCGTCCTTGCGGTGAATCGAGAAGCCGCCGCAGCCGGCCTGGTTCAGCGTGGTCGACCGGTAGTGCATCGTGGACGCGATGTCGTACGGCCCGATCTTCAGTGCGCCCGAGTTGATGATGAAGAACGCGTTGCTGCCCGTCGGAACGCAGGCGTTGTTGATGGTGACATACGCGTCGCGTTCCGGCCGCTGCTGCTCGTGCAGCAAGCCGAGCGTGTGCCCCATCTCGTGGGTGATGACGCTGGTGATGCAGGCGGTCGAGACGTGGGTGTCGCGCAGGTAGACGTAGCGGTGACCCGGCGCATAGCCGACCTGGGCTTTGCAGACGGTGTTGCCGGCAAGCTCGGTGAACGTGACGTACGTCGTCTGCGTGGTGCGAGGCACGAAGCGGACGACGGTCTTGTTCTGCCATTCGGCGATCGAGTCTCGAACCCGGCTGGGCGTCGTGACCGAGCTGTCGATGGTGTAGGGGACGATTCCATTGGGCCAGAGGTAGCTGCCGTTCGAAGTGCCTTCCTTGAACAGCTCTTGCTGCTGCCGGCCTTCGCCAGGGGTCACCTCGTCCGCGGGCGAGAGCACCATGTCGTCGCCGACGATGATCTGGTCATCGACTTTCTCGTAGTCCAGCTCGACCGCCTGGCCGAGCAGCCGGAAGGTGCCGTGCTTTGCTTGAGCGCCGAATTCCGGGCCACAGGCCAGGCAGAGAGTCACCGACAGGACCAACCAGAACCGCCGTTGCGTTTGCATGAGGGCGGGCCATTGCCGCTTTCGCGCCACCCTTTTCGCCCCCGCAACCGTGCCCAAGTGCTTCGGCGGGCGCGCCGCCTGTCACTGCCGACTGACACCCCGGCATGCCGCACTGCAACTGCCAGTGACAGCGCGAGGGCTCAACCACGGTGATTGGCTCATGGGCGACGAGCTGTGGCCCCCTCGAAAATTGTGGTCGCGTCAGTTCGGTCGGGAAAGGACTGGGCCGGGAGGAGAGGTTGGAGCCGGGGTCGGCGAGCTTTCGAATGTCCCGTGGGCATTGGCGGGAAAAGGGGTTTCCCGGGGGTTGCTTTGGCCTGATCGGCGTTCGCTTTCAGGGGTTCCGGTGAGAACTACCCCCACTGGTGTCATTTACCGTCGCGCCTCGGTGGTAATCCTCACCGCCGGGGGTCGTTCTCACCAGTTCGCGACATCGGACCCCCG
>JAYVCD010000233.1:0-8951 GCA_043750125.1 Archangiaceae bacterium
TGCTGCGGTTCTCGGCGTCCCATCGACATCTTCTCGACCTACCGCCTCTCCATCGATCCGTCGATCCCCCTCGGGCGATTACTTCAACGGGCTGCTAAGCGGCCCGACGAGCGACCCAGGTCCGGAACGGAATGTCGGTCGAGTCTTCAACCAGCTCGAAGCCCTGACTGCGGAACCAGGAAGCCGGTTCTCTGCTGTGCCAGTCGGCGACGAAGGGCTCGTGCGCAAGCAGGGCTATCAGCTTCCACCAGAGCGCAAGCGGCCCCGCTTTTTTCAGCAGCTGCCACAGGCTCAGACGCATCTGGTCCGGTGAAGGCTCGCAGATCAACAGCTCACCCCCGGGAACGAGAATGCGTCGGGCTTCCCGCAAGACCTCGTCCTGGGTGGCCGAAGGAAGCTCGTGGAACAGAAAGCACGCCGCTACCGCGTCGAATCGGCCGTCGGGAAAAACGGTCTTCTCGGCCAGACCTTGAACGAGGGGAATTCCAGGGTGTCGGCGGGCGGCCTGCTGAAGCATGTAGGGCGACGCATCGAGCCCGACTACGTCCTGGACCCCCGCGTCGCGCAGTGCGGCGGCGAGGTCTGCTCCACTGCAGCCGAGATCGAGCACCGCGGAATGCCCTTTGAGTCGCTCGGCAATCGACGCGCGCATCCGGCGTGACAAGCCGAGCATGGTCGCATCGAAGGCCCAGAGGTACCCTTCGGCGTAGAAGCTCGAAAAGTTTCCGTTCGGCAGGTGGTGAAATTCGCGCAGCAGGTACGCCGGTATCTGCTCGGCACCCGGAGTGTTGGCGGGCAGCTCGACCGGCTTTCGCGGGCCGAACAGGTGCCTGATGATCCGGACCAAATCGGTCGGTCGCGCGAGATCGAGTTGATCAGGCCAGGGAACGGGAAGCTCGACCGTGGCCCAATCGATGCGGTCCTCTGGGTTGGAGTCCGGCTCCGAATTCATGACGCTCAAGCCCCTCTGGCAAATGACGCCATCCACGGCGTCGGCCTCGAAGCTTGTATGCGCGATCTTCGTATTGGGAAAGCCTCTGCGGGCTATGGCGAAGCTTTCTTCAAGGCTGCGCCATTGATGCAGTACCGCATGCCAGTGGGCTTGGGGCCGTCGTCAAAAAGGTGGCCCAGATGCCCTCCGCATTTGGCGCAGCGGATCTCGGTGCGGGCCATGCCGTAGCTCGAATCGGTGATTGCCACCACGCTGGCGGGCGCGGCTGCTTCGAAGAAGCTCGGCCACCCGGTGCCACTTTCAAACTTGGCTTTCGATTGAAACAGCACCGCCCCACAGCCGGCGCAGACATACGTCCCGGGCTGATGATCGTCCCAGTAGGGGCCGGTGAAGGGTCGTTCGGTTCCGCTCTTGCGCAGCACATAGAATTGCTGGTCAGAGAGGACCTTCTTCCATTCTTCCTCGCTCTTTGAGACCTTGCCTTCGGTAGGTTTCGCTTCACTCAATGGCTGCACCTCGACCCGCTTTTCAGTAGCCGCGCAAGACACCCAGCACAACCCGAGCAGGAGCAATTTCATGGGGTCTTTACGGCAGATTCGGGCTCTCGGTTTCAAGCGAAGTTCCACGCGCTTGCCGGTGGTCTCAACCCTTCGTCACCACTGGAGGAAACAATAAACATGTCCTTTACCCATCTTCATCTTCACACCCTCTACAGCCTGCTGGACGGCGCGATCCGGATGAAGGACCTGATCAAAACGGTGAAAGAGAAGGGAATGTCTTCGGTGGCGGTGACCGACCACGGCAACATGTTCGGGGCGATCGACTTCTACAAGAAGGCCAAAGAGGGCGGGATCAAGCCGATCATCGGGCTCGAGGCGTATGTCGCCGGCTCGAAGGGTCGCGAAGACAAGAGCGAGAAGATCGCCAACCACCTCATCCTGCTGGCGAAGAACGAGGAAGGGTATTCGAACCTGCGCTACCTCGCGTCCACCGGGTACCTCCACGGATTTTATTACCACCCGCGCATCGACAAGAAGATCCTCAAGGAACGGAGCAAAGGCTTGGTCGGCCTCACCGCGTGCCTGGGCGGCGAAGTGACGAGCGCTTGCTTCCGCGGCGACATGGACCACGCGCGTCGCGCGGCCAACGAATACAAAGACATCTTCGAGCCGGGCAATTTCTTCCTCGAGATCCAGAGCAACGGAATGCCCGAGCAGGAAACAGCCAACGCGAACTTGAAGCAGTTGTCGCGCGACGTGGACTTGCCGTTGGTAGCTACCGCCGACGCCCACTACATCAAGCGCGAAGACGCGCGCGCCCACGAGCTGCTGATGTGCATCGCGTCGGGCAAGACGCTGGCCGACAACAAGCGAATGAAGCACTCGACGGACAAGCTGTACGTCACCAGCCCCGAAGAGATGCGCGCGTACTTCTCGGACGTGCCCGAGGCCGTCGATAACACGATGCGCATCTCGGACATGTGCAACCTCGAGCTCAAGCTCGGCAAGCCGATGCTGCCGACGTTCAAAGTCCCCGATGGGCACAGCCCGGACAGCTTCATGGCCGAGCTTGCGACCCGAGGCCTTCACGAGCGCTTCAAGGACCTCAATTACCCCATCGACCGGGAGCAGTACCTCAACCGGCTCGCGATGGAATTGGCGGTCATCACCAAGATGGGGTTCGCCGGCTATTTCTTGATCGTCCAGGACTTCATCAATTGGGCGAAAGAAAACGGGATTCCCGTCGGCCCCGGGCGTGGCTCGGGAGCGGGCTCGATCGTCGCGTACGCGCTGAAGATCACCGACCTCGATCCGATTCCGTACAACCTGTTGTTCGAGCGCTTCTTGAATCCCGAGCGCGTTTCGATGCCGGACTTCGACATCGACTTCTGCCAGGACCGCCGGGACGAGGTCATTCACTACGTCGGCCGCAAATACGGTGAGAACAACGTCGGGCAGATCATCACCTTCGGAAGCTTGAAGGCGAAGAGCGTGCTGCGCGATGTCTGCCGGGTGTTCGGCCTGCCGTATTCCGAAGGAGACCGCTTCGCCAAGCTGGTCCCCGAGGTGTTGAACATCACCTTGAAGCAGGCGATTTACGGAGACCTCGAAAAAGAGATTGCCGGTGAGCCGCGGCTCAAAGAGATGATCGACAAGCCGACCCGGCTGACCGAGGTGGAAGGCAAAGAGATCACCACCAAGGACGTGCTGGAAATCGGCCTCGCGCTCGAAGGGCTGCATCGACAGGCGGGCCTGCACGCAGCGGGAGTGGTGATCGCCGACAAGCCGCTGTGGGAATACGTGCCGGTCTACCAGCCGCCCGGCGAGAAAGTGCTCGTCACCCAGTTTGCGAAGGACGAGGTCGAGGCCGCCGGTCTGGTGAAGTTCGACTTCCTCGGCCTGAAGACGCTGACGGTGATTCAAAACGCCCTCGACCTGGTGAACCGGGGGCGGTCAGAGAGCGAGAAGATCTTCCGCGAGAAGATCCCCCTCAACGACAAGGCGCTGTACGACTTGATCAGCGCGGGGGACACCGGCGGCGTCTTTCAGATGGAATCCAGCGGCTTCACCGAGATGGTGATGAAGCTCAAGCCGTCATGCTTTGAAGACGTCATTGCCGCCGGCGCCCTCTACCGCCCGGGCCCGCTCGACGCGGGAATGGTCGATGTCTTCATCAACCGCAAACACGGGAGAGAGAAGGTGGTGTACCCGCACCCCGCGCTCGAGCCGGTGCTCAAGGACACCTACGGGGTCATCGTCTACCAGGAACAGGTGATGCAGATTTCGCAGGTGCTGGGCGGTTACTCGCTCGGCCGAGCGGACCTGCTGCGCCGGGCGATGGGAAAGAAGAAGGCCTCGGTCATGGCCGAGGAACGGGCGGGGTTTCTTGCCGGCTGCCACGAGAAAAGCGTCGACCCGAAAGTGGCGGGCGAAATCTTCGACCTGATGGAAAAGTTCGCCGAGTACGGCTTCAACAAGTCGCACTCGGCGGCGTACGGGCTGATCACCATTCACACCGCGTGGCTCAAGGCCCGTCATCCGGTCGAGTTCATGGCCGCGCTGCTGACCAGCGAGAAGGACAACACCGACAAGGTCGTTTCCTACATTGCGGAGGCACGCGCCAAGGGCCAGGAAGTCCTGCCCCCTGATGTGAATTACTCGTTCCTCGCATTCGGAGCGATCGAGGGAAAGATTCGCTTCGGGCTGGGAGCGATCAAGGGGGTTGGCGAGGGTGCGATTGCGGCAATCCTCGAGGCGCGCGAGAAGGGCCACTTCAAGGACCTGTTCGACTTCTGTGAGCGGGTCGACGGCCGCCGGGTGAATCGCAAGGTCGTCGAGGCCCTGGTGAAGGCGGGGGCCTTCGACTTCGAGAAGCGGGGGCGCAAGCAGCTGTTCGAGACGATCGAGCGCGCCCTCGAGCGCGGGTCTTCCAGCCAGCGCGACAAGGCAGTTGGGCAAGAGAGCCTGTTCGGGTTGTTCGACGCCGGACCCCAAGGGGGTGGACTGCACAATGAGTACGTCCAGGTCGAAGAGTGGTCAGAGAAAGAACGGCTGTCGTTCGAGAAGGAATCGATCGGCTTTTATGTCTCGGGTCACCCGCTGCACGCCTATGACAAAGAGCTGAAGCGCTATGCGCGGCCGATCACCATCATTCAGCGGGCGCGGCGTGACGACAAAATCACCGTGGCCGGCGTCGTTGCCCAGTTGCGCGAGCGACCGACCAAAACCGGGAAGCGAATGGCCTGGGTGACGCTCGAGGATCTCTCGGGCAGCGTCGAGCTGGTCTGCTTTCCCGGGCGGGAAGCGGGCCGCAGCATGATGGGCAAAGACGGGAAGTGGAGCAAAGGGGCCGCTCGCCCCGGGTACGATCAGTGGGAATCGATGCTGAAGAGCGACGAGCCGATACTCGTGACCGGCTCGGTGCAGATCAACAACCGCGATGAAGAGGCTCCCTCTTCAGAGCTGATCGTCGAAGAGATTCAGAGCCTGCGCGAGGTGCGCGAGAAACGGGTGAAGCGGCTTGAGCTCCGACTGAGCGCGGCGATGGCGACCGAGGAACGGCTGCAGAAACTCACCGAACTGGTGAAGAAGCACGCCGGAGCCACGCCGATTGCGGTGGCGCTGCTGATGCCCGGAGAAGCCGAAGCCTTGATTGGCGGCACCCAGCTGAAGGTGCAGGTCAGCGATGAGCTGCTGGAGTCGGTGAATCGCCTTTTTGGAGCTCGGGTCGCCGAGCTGGGCTGAAATGACCGGGTCCGATGTGGCACCCGTGACCACACAAGAGTAAGACGAACTCATATGGGACCCCGCGCGTTGCGCTTATCCAGAGTGGCTCTTTTGCTGGTCTGCTTGCCGGTTGCCGTTGCGCTGGCCGAGACGGACACCGAGCGCCAGGCGCGCGAGGATCTTGAGAAGCAACTGAAGACGATGGTCGGCACTCCGCCCACCAAGATCCGAATCGAGTTCGTCGGGCTGGACCAGCCCAACTACGGGTTGATCGAGGCCGGCTTCAAGCTCGATGGCAGCTACCTGCCCGTTGCCGACCTGCAAAAATTGAACGGGCAGGGCGATCACCTGGTTTTTTACGGCGACGTGCAGCCCGGAGAGCACCGCCTCGAGTCCAAATTCGAGTTTCGAAACATGACGAGCCAGGTGGTTTCGGCCGAGGGTGGCTTCAAGTGGAAGCCGGGCTCGGAGATCACCTTTCGGGCCGAGCGCGGGATCGAAGTGCTGATCAAGGTGACGCCTGAGCTGAACCTCAGTGGGGACATCAAGAATCGAATCAAGGTGACGAGTCCTGCGACGGTGAAGATGCTCGCCAAGCTGGACGACGGCACCATGCCCGAACCCCCCGCGCGACCGAAGCTGGCGTTCGGGGAATCCGATGCCGGCAATGCTGCGGATGGGGGTGTGCTGGTGACCAAGGGCCAAAAGGCGGCCGCGCTCGCGGAGGCGAAGAAGAAGGCCCGCGAAGATGCGCTGGCGGCGAAAAAGGCCGCGGCCGAAGAGAAGAAGCGGGTGGCGGACGAAGCAAAAGCAACCCGGTTGGCCGCGGCTGAAGAGAAGAAGCGCGCTGCGGACACCGCCAAGGCCGACCGCCTTGCCGCCGCAGAAGAAAAAAAGCAGGCAGCAGCAGATGCCCGGGCGGGGAAGACCCACGTCGTCGCGACCCAGACGGCCGCCCCCCTCGAGCCGGGGGTCAACAAGCCCCCCGAGGTCGACGCGGGTTCCACCGAAGTCGCGGCAGTCGTGGAGGTCGATGCTGGACCTCCGGCGGTTGCCGTCGCATTGCCTCCACCGGAACCCGTGGCGGCGAAGCCTGCTGAAGGCGAGACGGGAATTCCGATGCCGTGGCTGGTGGGCATCGGCGCGGCGGTGCTCGGACTGTTGCTGCTGGTCGCAGCGCGACGAAAAAAGTCCTGACGCGAAGAAATCATCGTTCCCGGTAGGTTTCGACCTCGACCTGGTGGCCATCGCTCCTGAATGTGACCGCTCCGTCGAGGTCCGTTCGGTAGCACCGCGCTCCTTCGGCCCGGTAGCGGGCTTGCACCTCGGGGTGAGGAAAGCCGAAGCGGTTCTTTCTCCCCACGCAGAACACGACGTACCGAGGCCGCACGCGATGGACGAACTCGGCCGAGGAAGATGTGCGCGAGCCGTGGTGGGGAGCCTTGAGCACGGTGACTTCGCCGGGTGAGAGAAGCTCTTCACCGGCGGCTTCTACGTCTCCGGTGAGCAGCATCGAAACCTCGCCATGCTGGATTTTGAGCACCATCGACTGGTCGTTCACGCCCTCGAGCAGGACGCGGTCTGTCGGTGGGCCCAGGACTTCCAACCTCGCCGCCCCGATTGAAAAGGGTGGATGACCGAGCTCGACTTCTTCGACCGCGGCGCCTTTCGCAGCTTCCCGAACCAGGTGATTGAGCGGCCCATCGCCGATTCCGGCCGGAAGCCACAACCGCTCAGTGGGGACCAGGCTCAATGTCGAGGCCAACCCCAGCGCATGGTCTGGGTGAGGGTGGCTGAGCGCCGCCAGCTTCAGGCGCCCGATTCTTTGCTGCTTGAGGAACGGCACCACGAAGCGCCGCCCGGTGTCCGTTCCATTCGGCACTCCCCCTCCATCGATCAAGGCGTGCTCGCCCCGTGAGCTGATGACGATCGCATCACCGTGGCCGACCGAGAGAAACGTCACTTCGAGCTCGGCGTGCGCTGGGCCAATGACCGCCACGACCAGGGCCGCCGGCGCGAGCACAGACAGCCACCGCACTTTTCCTTTCGCGATCGCAAAGCAGGCGAGCCCCAGCAGCCAGGCCAGGGTCTGCAGCGGGCTCGGAGCCGGCACGTCGAGGGCGGCGAGCGGCATTCGGGCGAAGAAGCGTGCCGCTTCCACCAACAGCTGCGAAGCATGGCTTCCCAGCCACAAGACCGGGGTCGCGAGTGTCGGAGCGATCACGAAGACCGCCGCGCCACCCGCAGCCAGGACCGTGAGCACTGCGCACAAGGGGAGGCAGACGATGTTCGAGAGCAGGCCGGCCGCTCCGATGCGATGAAAGCTGGTCGCCAACAGCGGCGCAGAGCAGAGGGTCACTGCGAGGCTGGCGCAGAAGGTCTGCAGGGTGGCTTCGCGCAGCCGCTGCAACCGCAGGCGCCAGCCGCTGGTCGTGCCGGGGGTAGGTAAGGGGACGGGGCACGACTCGCGCAAGGCCGGCGACAGCAGGACCAGGGAAAGCACGGCGAGGAACGACAACCGCAGCGAGAGATCCGCAACGGAAGATGGAGTCACCGCGGCGACCGCCAAAGCAGCCAGGGCCAGCGCATTGAAAGCGTCGCTTCGTCGATGGAGCGCAAGGCCGACCAGCAGCATCGAGGTCATCACTGCAGATCTGACCGCGGGCGGCTGCCAGCCGGTGAACGCGACGTAGCCCCACAGCAGGGGGATCGCAGCCGGCGCGGCGAGCCTGCGGGCATCGAAACGTCGCAGCCGTCGCCACGGAATCCAGAGGACGCCGAGCTTGAGCACGGCCATCAATACCAGCGCGAGCGCGGCGACGTGGAGTCCGCTGACCGAGAGGACATGGGCCAGACCGCTGCGCGCGAAGTCTTCTTCGAGCGCGTCCTCGAGGCTGGCCCGCTCGCCTGCGGCCAACGTGAGGTAGAGCGCCGCGGCGTCGGGCCCTGGAGCCAACCGATTGACCGCGGCCGACAGCGCGGCGCGCTCTTTTTCGAGCCAGAGCTCAGTCCGGGGAGGAGCGCTCAATACAATCAGGCGGTCCGCTTCGCAGCCACCGCTGAGCGCGACGGCGCGACGCTGGAGCCAGGGTCCCCGAGAGTCTTCCCCCGGATTCGAAGCCAGGTATTCGACTGTTTTCAAATGGGCGGTGGCCATCACCCGCTGCCCGGGCAGGACGTGCAGCGGTCCTCCGACATGGAGCAAGACCCGAGCGCGGGACGGCTGCCCCGCCAGAGAGCTCAGTCGAAGCGTCAGCTTGGGTCCCTGAGCTCGTTCGACTTCGCCTTCGAAGGGGACGGCTCCCGAGAACGCGGGGACGGAGACCTGGGCTTCGAACGTCGACAGGGCCACCCCGCCGAGCAACAGGCCCAACAGCAACGACACCCACCGCCCAGGGCCTGGCCAACGCCAACCAAGGAGCAGCAGCGCCGCAGATCCGGTCAGGAATGGCCAACCGGACACTTCGGTTGAAGGTCCCAGGGCCGTACCGGAAATAAAAGAGACGACCGGGAACACCATCGGCCGATCGCCAATGGAACCCCATGAAATCAAAGAAGAACGGCCCATACCCCACCCCCACCCCGCCCGCCGTTACAAACCTCTGGGCAAGGTTAGCGGGTGTGGTCAGTAGTGGTCAAGTCTGGGGTGTGGTATGAGCGGCGAGAATTCATCAAGCGGAGGAAGTGACCGAGTGCAAACCAGCTTCAAGACGGGCGACAAGGCTGTTTATCCCGGCCAGGGCGTAGGCGAAGTGATGGGAATCGAGCACACG
>JAYVCD010000234.1:0-10550 GCA_043750125.1 Archangiaceae bacterium
CTATTACGGCAGCCTCGCCGAGCCCGCGTTCCGGTACGCGTCGGTGTCGACGAAGACCGGCGGCGTGGTGGGCTCGATCTGCGATGCCTCATTCGAAAACACGCTGGTCTCGATCGCCGAGGCGCTCAACACCCTGCGTCGGGTCTTCCCGCTGACACTCAAGCCGCTGCTGTCGTCGCTGACGGTGACCGTGAACGGGGTGGTGATTCCGCAAGATCCGATCAACGGCTGGCAGTACCGAGCGGACACCAACAGCATCGTGTTTCTCGGAACCTACATTCCTCCTCCGGGGGCGATTCTTCGCCTCGAGTACGCGTTCGCCAAATGACCCGCGCCCTATTCCTGATGATGTTCGCGTTGCTCGCTTCGGGATGCTCGCGCACGGCGCTCAACGCCGACTGTCCCAACGGCTACACCTTCAACGGCGACAAGTGCATCTGCTCGACCGACGAAGGCTGCCCCACCGGGTACTCGTGTGAAGAAGGGCTGTGCCAGTGCCGCACGACAAGCTGTTGCCCGCTGGGGTACGAGTACTCGACGGGTTCCGAGGCGTGCGTCTGCCGCGCCGAGGCCTGCTGCCCCAAAGATCACCGGTGGATCGCCTCTGAGAACAAGTGCACCTGTGCGGCGCAGAATTGCTGCCCCGATGGCTACACGTTCAACGACGCGACCAAGAGTTGTGAGTGCGCCGGCGATGCGTGCTGCCCGGTCGGTTACGTCTTCGATGCCTCGCCGACCAAGCTTGCGTGTGTCTGCGCTTCGACCGCCTGCTGCCCGGTGGACTTCGTCTACGACGCGCTGGCGAAGGACTGCGTTTGCGCGAAAGACTCCTGCTGCCCGCCGAACCACAAGTACAGCCCCACCGTCCGCGCCTGCGTCTGCATCGGCGATTCATGCTGTCCGACCGGGTACAAGAAGGACCCCGGAATGGAACGATGCGTCTGCATCAGCGACGCGGCGTGTGGGGTCAACAACGTCTGCGACCCGGTCAGCGGCGCGTGCAAGTGCCTCAACGACCTGGGCTGCAAGACCGGCAACTTCTGCAACGCGATCGGCTTTTGCCAGTCGATCGCGGCGTGCACGAGCAACGCCGATTGCCCGACGGCGTACTTCTGCGACATCACCAACAACCAGTGCATCCCCACCGGGCCGTGCACGCTCGACGAGCACTGCCCGCTGGACAACATCTGCAACGCGACCACCGCCGCCTGCAAGCCGGGCTGCCGAAAAGATGGCGACTGCGCTCCGAAGAAGACCTGCAACAACGGCACGTGCAGCAGCTTCTGCCGCGACAACTCGTACTGCCCGGTCAATCAGTTCTGCAACAAGACCAGCGGCGCCTGCGCAGCGCGGGCGAGCCGGCCGGACTGCAAGGCGTGCTCGAACGCCACCGCAGAGTGCGACCTGGGCAGCTTCGGGTCTCCGGGCTTCATCGCGGGCCACTGCCTGGGGTTCGTGAGCGAAGGCACCACGTCGCGGTTCTGTGGGCTGGAATGCGCGAGCAATGATGACTGCCCCGCGGGGTTCGATTGCGGCGGAGTGATCTTCGATTGTTCGACCTCGATGAGCCTCGGCTGCGACGGCTTCACCTGTAAGTCGTACCTGGTGGAGAACGAGACGGGCCCGCAGTTCTTCTGCTCAGACCCGGCGGGACCGCACGAGTTCTTCAAAGCGTGTGCGCCGAGCTCCGGGTTCTGCCCGGCGACGACCGCGCCTTAAGACTTGAGCGACAGTCCGATGCGGTAGAGCTCTTTGGCCGGCCAGCCGCTGGCCCCGGCCACCTGGGTCGAGAGCGCCTTGAGCTTCTCGCCGCGCGCAAGCCCGCTCGCCAGCGCGTTGCGAACTTCGGGCTCGAGCCAGCGCGTCGTGCCGGTGCGGCCCTCGACGACGATGACGACTTCGCCTTTAACTTCCTGGCCGGAGTAGCGCGCTACGAGCTCGCGCAGAGTGCCGCGGACGAACTCTTCGTGCAGCTTGGTCAATTCGCGGCCGACGCAGGCGCGGCGATTTCCCAGAAGCTGTTCCAGCCGCGTCAAGGTCTGGTCGATGCGCCGGGGCGATTCGTAGAGGACGAGGGTCGCCGACAGCCCGCTGACCTCTTCGAGCATCGCGTCGGCGTCGCTTCCGGTGCGGGGAAGAAACCCGAGGAAATGAAAGCGCGCGGTGGGCAGCCCACTGGCCGAGAGCGCGGAGATCAGCGCGGTGGGACCGGGAATGGGAATGACGACGATCTGCCGTTCGACCGCCTCAGCGACCAACCGTTCGCCGGGGTCGCTGACGGCCGGGCTGCCCGCGTCGGTGATCAGCGCGCAGTCTTCTCCGGCTTCGATCCGGTCGAGCAGAGTGCCGGCCCGTTCTCCTTCGGCGAAGGCCGGAAGACTGACGGTGGGCTTCTTGATCCCGCAGTGGTCGAGAAGAATCCGCGAATGACGGGTGTCTTCGCAGGCGATGAAGTGCACTTCCTTCAGCGTGGACACCGCGCGGGCGGTGATGTCTTCGAGATTTCCAATCGGAGTGGCGACGAGGAAGAGCCGCCCGCTCAAGAGGGCTTCTCTTTGATCAACCGGCCGTACGCCTCACCCAGCTCGAGGCGAAAGGTGTCGCCGCCACTGTCGACCTTGCCCCCGTCGGGCTGGGGGCCCAGGTAGAGCGCGACGAAGTGCCGCAAGTCATCGCCCCGCTGGGCGTCGGCGCGCTCGATTCGAACTCCGAAGCCGTGCTGCCCGTCGTCGCGGGGCGCGACATGGCGCACCTCGGCCCGAACGATGACTGCCGCCGCGAGGTGAGACGAGGGAGGGAACTCGAGCTCGATCGGATCTCCGGCGTGGGCGGTGGCCTGGGCAATGACGTAGAGCCCGCCCGCGCTGACGTTCTCGACCATTCCCGGCACTGTTTGCCCGGCGAGCCGGATCAAAACGGGTGCCAGGGTGGGCAGCCGGGGAGAAAACCGTTCGGGGTCTCCTTCGAGACCGCTGCCGACGAACAGCCACGCCTTGGTGCTGTCGGTAAACCCCTTGAGCTCGAGGCCGCCAATCGAGTGAAACGAGTAGTGGCCGCGGCAGGCCTGGTACGTCTCTTCGGATACCAGCATCCCTCCGGGAGGAGCCTTGCCCTCGAGTCGGGAGGCGAGGTTCACGGTCGGCCCGAGCACCGAGTATTCGAGCTTCGCGTCGACCGCGCCCAGGTTCCCGACGAAGGCTTCGCCGCTGGCGACCCCGATGCGAATGGCGATCCCGGTTTTGCCCTGGGTCGCCCACAAGCGCTGCAGGCGCCCGACTTCTTCGAGCATTTCCATTCCGACGGTCACCCCGTGCCGGGGGTGATCGGGGTGCGGAATGGGATCGCCGAACACCGCGAAGATCCCATCGCCCATCACCTTGTCGATGCGGCCGTGGTGCTTCTTCACCACCTGGGTCATCGCCTCGAGGAACTCCCGAAGCGACTGAACCACCTGCTCGGCGGACAGCTCGTTGGATGCGCCGGTGTAGCCCTTGATTCCGCAGAACAGGACCGTGAGGTTCTTCTTCGCCCCTCCGAGCGCGAGGTAGCGCTCAGGGTCCTCGAGCAGCTGCCCGAGCACCGAGGGGTCGACATAGGGCTCAAACGCGTTGCGCAGCAGCTGCCGTTCATCGCGCTGGGCGATCAGCCGGGTTCCCAGGGCGCCGGCGAACGCGAGCACCCCGCCCAGCAACGGACCCAACGGCGAGACCACCCACCCCTGCCCCACGGCCCACAGGCAAGAGGCGAGGAAGCCGACGAGAACGATCGTCACCCCGACGAGGGCGAGGGCGGGACGCAGGCGCAGCGCGATCGCGACGCCCAGGACGATCAGCAGTAGAACGAGCAGTGCGCTGGTGGCGGGCGACGCTTCGCGCATCGTCTGGCCCTCGAGCAGATCGCTGAGCAGCGCCGCCTGGACGGCGACCCGTGGCAACGCAGGCGCTCCCCCCGCTTCTGCGCCGACCGGCGCGGCGGTCTGACCAATCACCAGGTACTTGTCTTTGAGCAGCGCGCGAAGCGAGCCCGGAGACGACTTCAACTCGGAAAGGAACCAGCCCAATGACCTTCGATTTTCGGCGGGAAGATCGCGGTGGGTGGTGATCGCGGTGGCGTTGGAATTGACCGGGAAGGTGCTGGCGCCGACGACGAAGAAGTCGGGCTCCTGCCGGATGTCCGCGGGGGCGATGCCGTTGGCGCGGGCGAAGGCTGCGAGTGCGAGGGCCGGCAGCCGGCGACCTCTCGATTCGAGCCACCAATGCGAGCCGCGGGAAACGCCCACCGCAGACTCGAGGGGGTCGACATGGGCAAGGGTCACGCTGTTGCTGAGCTTGTCGGCCGGGAACTGAAACCCGCTGCAGTGCTGCGCGGGCGTTGCGCCCATGGTGGCCAGCAGCGCGGGCATTCGATCCGTGGCAGCCACGCTCTGAACGCATTGGGCGGCGAGGACGACCTGCCCCCAATCGGCGGCGGCGGTGGCGAGCGTCAGATCGTCGGCAGGGTCTTTCGAAGGGTCGGTGAAGAAAGTGTCGAACGCGGCGACCCTGGCTCCAGCTCCTGAAGCGGTGGTGACGATTTGCGCGTAGACGTCGCGGCGCACCGGCCAGCCCAGCTCGCGCAGGCTTTGATCATCGACCTCGATCACCAGCACCTGGGAATTCCAGGGGCGAGGCGCGCGGGCGGACATCAACAGGGCCTGGGCGCGTTCTTCCAGCCCACGCCAGGGGCGGGTCCAGCCGAAAGCGACGGTGAGGATTGCAATGGCGCCGGCGATCAAAGCGCTGCGGGTCAACGACTGGAGACGGGTGCGTTGGGTTGGCTTCACGACACAATCCTCACCCGCTTCTAGAAACCGGCATCGAAGGCGTTGGGCAGGTGCTCCACTCTCGCATCGGCGCCCCTCCCGACGACGGAAATTACGTCGAACCGCACCGGAACCCGTTCGAGCAGCCGTTCGCGCTGCATCCACCAGAGGGCGGCTTTCACCACCTTGCGCTGCTTGGCGAAGATCACCGATTCGGCTGGAACCCCCCAGACATCGGTCGCCCGGCTGCGGACTTCGACAAAGCAGTGAACGGTGTCCTTGACCGCGATGATGTCGATCTCTCCATGCCGGCAGTTGACGTTTCGCTCGAGAATCTCGTACCCGTCGCGCTCGAGCAGCGCGACCGCGAGTGCTTCTCCCCGGTCGCCGAATTGGCGACGGGTGTCCTGCCCTGGTCCTTCCATCTGTGCCCCCTGGCCCCGCTCTACAGGGCCAACACCGGATCGGTTGGGGAAGCAGCATGGCTCAAAGGGGTGACATGCAGAATCTGGGTCAGCGTGCCCAGGTGCTTGAGCATGCGAATCACCAGCGCAAGCTTGGCGTCGCCCAGCACGCTGCGAAACGCGTCTTCGAAGACGACCGGCACCTTGGACTGGGCCGAGTACTTCTCGACCAGGGTGAGGCGAATCGAGAGGTAGACGAGGTCGAGATCCTTTCCCGGAAGGTCACCCGCCGGAACCGTGCGCCCGGGAGCGAGCACCCGGGCCCGCCCGTCTTTGTCGACCTCGACCCCATGCAGCCGGCGATCGGTGAGGGCGGCGATGTACTGCACGCTGCGGTCCTTGAGCACGCCCCACAGCGTCGGGACATCGACATTGAAGAGGTCCGCGCCCAGCACCATCAGCGCCGGCACCGGATCATCGAAGGTCTCGGTCGGTTCGGTCGGGACGGCCTGAAGCTCTTCGACGACGGGGGCCGCCACCGGCTCGGGGGGTCGACCCAGCGCATCCCTGTTCTTGGCCAGGTCGCGCACGATCTCGCGCTCATCGCGCACATAGCCCCCGCTCATCTCGAGCAGGCGGGCGGTGATCTGGTCCTGCTCGGCTTTCAGCTTCCCGGCCTGGGCGAGCGCCTGCGCGGTCTGGGGGTCTGCTTCCATCTGGGCCAGGGTGGCCTTCGCTGCGGCGGCGGTCGCTTCGAGCTCAGGACGGCGGGACAGCTTCGCGGCAAATTCGTCGGCGGTGTCGACCGAGGCGGCGGTGAGCGCGGCCTTCACCTGCGCCTCGAAGCCCGCGAAGTCGTCATTGAGCTTCTTTTCACGAGACGAAAACAGATCGACCCGGTTCGACTGTCGCCCGACCACCTGGAGCTCTTCGATGTGCTTGAGCGCCACCAACGCGCCGAAGGTGAACGCGGGAATTCCAAGTAAGGCGAGGTAGCGGCCCCCTTTTTCGAGGAAGGCGGCGGTTCCGACCAACGCCACTCCGGCGGCGAGCGCGCCGATGAAGCGGGCGTCCTTCTGCAGGGCGGGCACCGAGATGCTGGCCCGCGATTCTTCAGCGTTCGCCTGCTCGTCGACGACCTTCTGCACCGCGTCGTCGCGCTTCTGCAGCTCGAGCGGGTAGCGTTTGACCTTCTCGAGAATGTCGGGAGCAAGCCCGAGCGAAGCGAACGTCGGCACGCTGGCCACTTCCTGGGTCGCCCGCTGCACCACGGCCTTCGCGTCGTCCCAGGCTTTGACCTTCGACTCGAGCTTGAACAGCTCGGCCTGCAACCCGTCCTGGCGAAACTGGATCTCGCGAATCTGTTTGCTCATCGCGAGCTCTTTTTGAAGCTCCTCGATTTTCGCTTTCGCTTCCTGGGCGTCGAGGCTCAGCACCGGCGCTTCGGGAAGGGGAGCCCGGGTGACGGTGGCCTTCGGTCGGGCCTTGTCGGTGGCCTTCGATTTGGGGCGACGGCTGGGCAGCTGGCCTGAGGAGAAAGTGAACAGCTGCTCGAAGGTGGTGCGCGGGGGCATTCCGACGGTCGACCTCAAGACCCCGGCCATCTCGGCAGAGTCCTGGGTGACGACTTCGAACTGGTTGTTGGTGCGGTTGAGCCGATGAAGGCTTCCCGCGCCGCCCAGCTCGCGCACCAGGCGCCAGGCACTCTCGTCGTTGCCCTGAAACGAGAAGCCGGCTTTGCCCGATTTGGCTCCCGCGGCGAGGAACGTCGCATCGCCGCCCCGCCCATCTGGGAAGCACAGCGCGACGAGCAGCCCGGCCACTGGGCTGGGGGTCTCGGTCGGGCTCTTCAAAACCAGGTAGCCGGGCTTGAGGGCGACGCGCGCCGCAGGGGAAAAACCCCGCACCGACTGCGCCGCCAATTCAAGGAGAAGCACCGGCCTGCTGCCCTGGGGAAAGTCTTACTTGGAAGCGGCGGGAACGGCGTCTTCGCGATCTTCGAGCGCGTCGACCTTCGCCGCCTTGCCGCGCAGACCGCGGAGGTAGAAGAGCCGGTTGCGCGCGACATCGCCGCGAGAGAGGACGTCGATCGTCTCGTAGCGGGGGCTGTGGAGGGGGAAGATGCGCTCGACGCCGACGCCGAAGCTCATCTTGCGGACGGTGAAGGTGGCGCGGCTTCCGCCTTTGGTCTTGCGGATCACGATGCCCTCAAAGGCCTGGACGCGCTCTTTCTCGCCTTCCTTGATCTTCCAGTTCACGCGAACGGTGTCTCCGGTGCGAAACAGCGGAGCAGTCTTGCGGATCTGACGGTCTTCGATGAACTGGAGCATCGCGGCTTGCATGGTCGACACCTTGTGAAACAGGCCCTGAAACGGGCGAATGGAAAATGGGACGGCGCGGATACCAGACTTGACCTTCGGCTTCAACTGTTGGCAAAAGGCCGGCGTTGTTTGTGCTGCGGACGACTTCGGGGCCCACCATTCGGGTGGGATGCCGGGGATCGCAGATCTAGAAGTCAGGAGCAACCTCATCATGGCAATTACGACCAGCAGTCTCGAAGCAGTGGCGCGCGAAGGAACCGGAAAGGGCTTTGCCCGTCGCACCCGTCTCGAAGGCAAGATCCCCGCGATCGTGTACGGCAAGCACCTGAAGGCGCCGATCTCGATCTCGATTGACCCGCTCGCGGTGCGCGCGGCGATTCACACCCCGCGCAAGCTCAACACGATCATCACGCTGAAGATCGGCGGGGCGAGCCACATGGTGATGCTCAAGGACTACCAGCAGGACCCGGTGACCCGCGCGCTGCTCCACGCAGACTTCATCGACGTGCGCGAGACGGACCAGGTGCGGGTGAACGTGCCCCTGGTGCTGGTCGGCAAGGCGGTGGGCGTCGCGGACGGCGGCATTCTCTCGCAGCAGCGCCGTGAGATTGAAGTGTTCGCGCTGCCGAGCGCGATTCCCGAGAAGATCGAAGTCGACGTGACTGCGCTGAAGGTCGCGCAGGCGATGCACATCAACGACGTGAAGATGCCCGCGGGCGTCACGATCAAGTCGCACGTCAACTACACGGTCGCGATCGTCGCGATCCCCGAGGCCGAAGTGGTCGCGGTGGTGGCAGCTCCGGTGGCAGTCGAAGGCGCACCGGCAGGCGCGGCGGCAGGTGCAGCTCCGGGCGCAGCTCCGGGCGCGGCAGCTCCGGCGGCGGACGGGAAGGCAGCTCCGGCGGCGGGCGGGAAGGCAGCTCCGGCGGCCGCGGCTCCGAAGAAGAAGTAGGCCTTTTTCAGGGTGGGGCGCGCAGGACGGGCGACCCAGACGGAAAGAGACACGAATCCGCGGGCTGCCAGCAGGAGGCCCGCGGTTTTCATTTGAAGGGCCTGCGGTTCACCCCTTCGGTGAGGTTCAAACGTGAAGATCATCTGCGGGCTGGGAAACCCGGGGCGGGAGTACGAGCGCCACCGTCACAACATCGGCTTTCAGGTCCTCGAGGTGCTGGCCACCCGCTGGAAGGCGCCGATCACCGGCAGGAAGTTCGACGCCGACGTGTCGACGGCCTCGTTCGCGGCGCAGAAGGTGCTGCTGCTCAAGCCGCAGACGTTCATGAATGTCTCGGGGCAGTCGCTGGCGGCCGCGGCGGGCTTCTACAAAGTCCCGGTGGAAGACGTGCTGGTGGTCCACGACGAGCTGGACCTGGCGTTCGGTCGGCTGCAGCTGAAGCCCGGAGGTGGCAGCGGGGGCCACAACGGGCTCAAGAGCATCGCCGAGTCGTGGGGAGAGCAGGACTACGCCCGGCTTCGTTTTGGAATCGGCAGGCCTGTTGGCCCCGGGCCCGAGGGGGTGGTGGGGCACGTGCTTTCTAACTTCATGTCCGAAGAGCAGACCCAGCTGGGCGCGGTCATCGCGCGCGCGCTCGAGGGCTGCGAGCTGTGGGCGCGGGACGGAATGCAAAAGGCGATGAATGCTTTCAACCGGAAGGCCTTGTAGCCGGCGCTGGGCCGCACTCGAGAATTGAAGTGCCAGTTTCGCGAGGTTCGGTCGACGGTTGGGCAGGATCCACCCGGGCATCAATGCCCGACAGACAACCGGCCGACTGCTGAAGCCCCGCCTTGACGCCAACCGCGGGTGATCGGTCTGCTGAAATGCCTGGCTGCCGCGGGCACGAAGGCAGAGGTGTTTTCGAACACCTCGAAATAGCGGGCTCACCTTCAGGCCGGCGCGCAGACTGAGGCGACCGGTGGGCTGCCTACCACCCCACCGACTTAACTCGTGTTTGACCGCGACGGTGCGCACGGTTAATTGCACGTCTTCGGGGAGTCGCTGAGTGGCTTTGTTGCGACTGGAAGGGCCGTCGACCCGCTGAACCTTCAACCCGGTGATGCCGGCGGAGAGTGTGCCTTGACGAAGAAAAATGCGCTGAGAGTCGATGACGCCGCGCTGGCAGGAATCACGCGCGAGCCGCTGCCCGGTTCGTCGAAGGTCTACGCGATGGGCCGCACCCACGCGCAGCTGCGGGTGCCGTTTCGCGAGATTTCGCTGAGCCCGACCCACCACGCGAATGGGCGCATCGAGAACAACCCTTCGATTGTCGTCTACGACACCTCGGGGCCGTTCACCGACCCGACGGCGAAAATCGACCTGCGCCAGGGGCTCGAGCCGCTGCGCGAGTCGTGGATTACCGGGCGAGGCGACGTGGTGCAGCTGGAGCAGCTGACCAGCGAGTACGGCCGGGCGCGCCTGGCGGACACCCGGCTGGACGCGCTGCGCTTTCACACCCGCCACCGGCCCTACCGTTCGAAGGCGGGCAGCGTGACCCAGATGACGTATGCGCGGCGGGGGCAGATCACACCCGAGATGGAATACGTCGCGATTCGCGAGAACGCGCGGCGCGAGAGCCTGTACGCCCACCAGCACCCGGGCGAAGCCTTCGGGGCGAAGATTCCCCGCGAGATCACCGCCGAGTTCGTGCGGGAAGAAGTGGCGCGAGGGCGCGCGATCATTCCCGCGAACATCAATCACCTCGAGCTCGAGCCGATGATCATCGGCCGCAACTTCCTGGTGAAGATCAACGCCAACCTCGGCAACTCGGCCGTCACTTCTTCAATCGAGGAAGAGGTCGAGAAGATGGTGTGGGCGACCCGCTGGGGCGCAGACACGGTGATGGATCTGTCGACCGGCGCCAACATCCACGAGACGCGCGAATGGATCTTGCGCAACAGCCCGGTGCCGATTGGAACGGTGCCGATCTACCAGGCGCTCGAGAAGGTCGGCGGGAAGGCCGAGGACCTCACCTGGGAGCTGTACCGCGACACGCTGATCGAGCAGTGCGAGCAGGGCGTCGACTACTTCAC
>JAYVCD010000235.1:0-17787 GCA_043750125.1 Archangiaceae bacterium
AGGCACTCATTGCGATGATCTTCCTCTGCTGCGGCGGAATCACGCTCTCGCCGCCCCTTCCCGGAGCCACATCAACTCCATGAGGTCCCGTTTTGCTGCAACACCAAATGGGACAACATTTGCGTGGGTGAGGTGGCTTCCATCTGCGGCAAGACTTGCAATTGAGCGGCGCGGGCAAAACAACTCGAGGGTCGTGACTTCGACCTCATCGCTCTATGCTTTCGGGCATGGCGCGTTCAGGGTTGGCGGTCCTCTTGTTGTCCGTGTTGCCGTCCTGCTCATCCACGACGGTGCCGGTGACAGACGCCGGCTTTCCCATTCGCTTCGATACTTCGAAGTGGACCGGAGTGGTCGACGACGCGACGTTGAGTTGGCTCATCGAGCTGCGCAAGGCCCAGCTTGGCGAGTCGGCGGATCTCGATGGAGACGGAGTGCGCGAGTTGTTGGTCACCCATACGGCGCAGGGGACGACCCGGTGGGTCTCACAGCCCTTTCAGGTCGAGTTTCGAGTCGAGCAATTTCCCGACGGCCGGCGGGTGCACGAGCTGAACTACGAGAACGCGGGGTACTTCGCTGAGAAGGCAGAGTTCGGCGTCTTGCCATTCCAGGCGGTGTTTTCCTACGACAAGGACACCAACAACAAGATCGAGCGCCGCATCACCCGCAGTCTGGAGCTCGATGGCGGACTGCTGTGGGTTGAAGAGGTGGACGCGAAGGAAACCGGAGTGTGGGTCGAGAGCCAGCGGTGGGCCACGCCGCAGTGGGCCGACCAGTCAGGCTCAGGGGGAGACGGCTGCGAGGGGACCGCCAACATGCCCGATGGAAAGGCTGGGTTCGGCGAAAACGTGCCCGCGATCAACATCCTCGAGACGGGTGAGGCCGGCTGCAACTTCCAGCGCAAGCTGAAGCTGGGCGTCGCCTTGAATTGCTTTCGCGAACGACTCAAGTGCCTCGACAAAATGAACCCCACGCTGCGCAACAACATCGCCTCGCATCTGGTCTCGGACCCGTGGGCGATGGGCTGCAGCAACACTTGTACCGGGCGGGCCGCCTCGACCCTTCCTCGGGTGGGAAGCCTGCCGGCGAAGACCAACTTTGCGCCGAGCTTCATCGACACTGCGTCTCAGAAAGACCTGTGCGCGGTCTTGATGCACGAGTCGATGCACATGGCGGAGGTGGGCTACAACCCGGTCGATCACGACAAGAACAACGACGACGTGATCTACTCCTGCGCGCGGTATTGCGCCGGCTGCAGTACGCGCAGTCCGCGCCAGCCTCCTCCAACGCCCAACCAGGATTGCGCGGCCTGCGCTGCCAACGCGAGCAAGGCCCGGGTGTGCGGCGAAAAGAAGCAATGGCAGACCATTTCGTACACCTACGGGACGTGCGCCGGCGGGTTCGTCAACCCGCTGTGCTCCGACTGGAAGGCGCCCGTTCGCACGGACTGCAATGGCAAGAATCCGGTCGAGGATGCGGCTGCCGGCTGCTGCAACATGTGTCCGGCCAACTCGAACAACACCATCAAGCCGTGCACCAATGTGCAGATGCCGATGAGCGACAGTTGCAACATGACGGCCCCTGAATGCCTGTGATGTTGGCGCTGTTGCTCAACAGCTGCGTGGATTTAGTGCCGGTCGTCTCTCCTCCGGTGGGAAATCTACCCGAGCAGGCGGTGCTGTACCTGCGAGCCGACACGTTCTCGTTGCTCGACATCGAGGGCGAGGCTCCCGGCACTGCCGAGCTGTTTCGAATTCGAGATGTGATCGCGGTTCGCGTCGACGCGCGGCCGGGAACGCGATTCGGGCTTGGCGCGACCGCAGGCGGAAGCCCCCGCGTCACCCGCTTTGGGCCCTATCTGGTTCACAGCGTCCCCGAGCCGCCGGCGGTACCGCCGGACTTCACCTTCATCAATCGCAGCTGGCTCACCGAGGCGGTCTTCCTCGGCTTCGATGCCGATTTCCCCGCCTACCGAATCGAGATCAAGGCTCTCGACGGCCCGGCAGCAGGGAAAGTCGAGACCCTGGTGTTGTTGAAAGGAGAGACTTTCCTTGGTGTGAACCCCTGCCTCGGCAAGACGTACGACTGGGCTGCCACCGAGGTCGAGCTTCGGGCGGCAGGCTTTTCTCTCACCGGAAAACTCACCACCCCGGGGCCGTGGATCCATGTCCGGGCGCCGTTGGGAACCCAGGCGTCCTCGTTCGCCCACGTGATGGACTGGCTGACCGAGCGCTGGCGCGATCTGGTGGGCCTCGCGTTCGCGACCACTGCTTTGGCGGTGCTGCTGTGGCGGCGGCGCCGACGAATCAAGAATTAACGACGGTTGCCGCGGACGCTCACGCTCACGCTCTACGCTTCCGCGCGATCAACAGTGAGCCCTTTTCCCGCGGCTCGAGGTCGATTCGGGTGGGCGGATTGAAACCGCTGGCTTCGAGCCACCCGGAAATTTCTTTCAAGCTGTAGGTGCAGGTAGCGGTCTCGACCAGCAGCGTCAGCCGGAATGCCGCGTCGTACAAATCCAGCGGTGAGCCGGTGAGGTACTCGTGAATCAGCAGCAGCCCGCCTGGGTTGAGCACCCGCCCCAGGTGCTGGATGACGCGCAGGTTGTCGGCGGCAGTCTGATTGTGCGCGACCGACAGATAGAAGGCCGCGTCGTAGCTTTCGCCCCAGTCGCCCTCGAGCAGGTTGCCCGGCCGCACGGTAATGCGTGAGCTCAGGCTCGCCGCCTCGAGCGTTTGTCGGGTCTCGGTGAGCGCGCTGGGCAAATCGACGATGGTCGCGCTCAAGCCGGGGTACTTCTGGCAAAAGGCCATCGAGTGCAGGCCGTGAGATCCGCCGAGGTCGAGCAATCGCCTGGCCCCTTCCGGGAGCGGCACTTTCTCGAGCAGGTCGGGCGCGAGGTGCTGCGCGAAGACGTGCATGTAGCGCGAGAAGATCGGCCCCCAGTGCGGCCGCTCTTGCATCGATTCCCAAAGTGTCTTTTCGGGCGCCCCCTGCCGGACTGCGGCGGTCAGGTTTCCCATCAGCGACCACGACTCGGCGGTCCACAACAGGCCCGCGGTGTAGTCCATCGCTCCGTTTTGGGTGAACCAGCGGGTGGTGTGGGGCGCGTTGGAAAACCCGGCTTCCCCCACGGTGAGGTAACCCACGGCGACGAGAAAATCGGCCAGGTGACCGGCGCCAATTTCACTGGCCCCCAGCGCGCGGGCCAGCTGCGCCGTCGTCAGCGGCCCCCGAGCGAGAGCCTCGAACAGGCCCAGTTGGCCCGCAGAAATGATCGCCGCGGCTTTCATCATCGGCAGGTACACATCGACCATCGGCAGGTCGGCAGAAGCTCCGGGCCAGTCGTCCTGTTTCACCAAATGCCTCCTCGTCGACGACGGTGCGACCCCCGGTTGAGAGTGCCGATGTCCGTGGGTGCCGATTGCACAAACGAGCTTCGAGCGAAAGAGGCAGCTCGGCTCGAAAGGCTTCCTCCCGCGGCCTTTTGCCAACTGCTGTGATCACTGGACAGTCACTGCACCGCTTTCCGCCGCGATTTCCGCGCCCAACCCCCTGAGAACACATCAGCATCCACTGGCCGCCGGTTTGCTCTGATGTGCGCCCGACGTTCCGCCTCGGACCGTTTGAAGAAGGGGAAGAACATGAAGCTCTCCGCGGTCGGCGCTGTGCTGTTGCTCCCCACTCTGGCGTTCGCTCACGCCCACCTGCTGACGCCGGCCCCGCGAAACACCCTCGCCAACAAGGTCGGCCCCTGCGGCGTCGCGCGGACGGCGAGCTCGGTCAACTTCGCTCCCGGCGCGACGATTACCGTCACCTGGACCGAGACGATCGATCACCCCGGCCACTACCGGATCGCGCTGAGCCCCGCCAACGACCTCGGCTTCGACGCCAACGTCCTCAAAGACAACATTCCCAACCCGACCGGAGCGCAGGCGACCAACTCCACCACCGTCACCTTGCCGACCACTCCCTGCACCCAGTGCACGCTGCAGCTGATCCAGGTGATGACGAATACCACTCCGTCTTCGAACTATTACTCGTGCACTGACATCACCATCGGCACGGTCAACACCGCCCCGACCGTCGCCACCGCCGCGAGCGCCACGCCTGCCACCGTGACCGGGACCACCGCGCAGCTGGCCGTGCTCGGCGCCGACAACGCAGGCGAGGCCGCGCTTCGATACACCTGGGCCGCCACGACCGCTCCCGCGACGGTGAGCTTCAGCGCCAACGACACCAACGCCGCCAAGGCCACCACCGCGACCTTCACCCGGGCCGGCAATTACGTCTTCCGCGTCACCCTCACCGATGCGGCCGGGCTCACCGTCACGTCGAACGTGAGCGTTTCGGTCACCGCGGCGCTCGGCTCAATCCTGGTCGCTCCTGCGACGGCGACCGTCGCGATGAGCGGGACCCGGCAGTTCACCTCGACCGCCTACGACCAATTCTCCGTCGCGCTCGCCACCCAGCCCACCCCGACCTGGACGGTCGCCGGCGGTGGCAGCATCGACGCCGCGGGGCTCTTTTCGGGCGGGACCGCCCCGGGAGGCCCGTTCACCGTCACCGCCTCGTCCGGCGGGAAAGTCGGGACCGCGATGGTCACCGTCACCGCGGGCAGCGCGCCCACCGTGGCGACGCCCGCCGCGGCAGCAATGCCTACCGTCACCAGCACCTCGACTGCCTTGAGCGTGCTCGGCGCGGACGATGGAACCGAAGCCGCGCTGACCTACACCTGGTCGGCTGCTTCGGGCCCCGCGCCCGTCCTCTTCGGCGCGAACGGGAACAACGCTGCCAAGAGCACGACGGCGAGCTTCTCGAAGGCGGGCAGCTACAGCTTGAGCGTTTCGATCAAAGACGCCGCGAACCTCACCGTTACCAGCGTGGTCGGGGTGGTCGTGAACCAGACCGCCACCGCGGTGATGGTCTCGCCGACTTCCGCCACCGTTCAACCGAGCGGCACCCGGGTGTTCGCCGCCAACGTGTCGGACCAATTCTCACTGTCCCTGGCGACCCAGCCCACGATCGTCTGGACCGTGAGCGGGGGCGGAACCATCGCTCCCAACGGAACCTTCACCGCCGCCGCCACCCCCGGCGGGCCTTTCACGGTGACCGCCACCGGCGCTGGAAAGTCGGGCACCGCCACCGTGTCGATCAACGCCGGAAATCCGCCCAGCGTCGCTACCCCTGCCGCTGCGTCGGCCGCGTCGGTCAACAGCACCACGGTCGATCTCTCGGCTCTTGGAACCGACGACAGTGGCGAGGCCGCGCTGACCTACACCTGGGCTGCGACCGCCGCTCCGGCGGCAGTCACCTTCAGCAGCAACGGCAGCAACGCAGCGAAGGCCACCACCGCGACGTTCACCAGGGCGGGCGCCTACGCGTTCGAGGTCACGATTCGCGACGCCGCCAACTTGAGCGTCACCAGTGCCGTGTCGGTCACCGTCAACCAGGCGTTGACCACCGTCTCGGTCGCGCCGCCGACCACCAGCGTCGGGGTAGGCGGAATGCAGCCCTTCACCGCGTCGAGCTCAGACCAATTCGGAGCCGTGCTCGCCTCGCAGCCCGCGTTCAACTGGACCACCCCCAACGGCGGCGGGACCATCAGCGCTGCGGGCTTGTTCATGGCGGCGGCCACTCCGGGCGGCCCGTACCTCGTGCGCGCAGGCAGCGGCGGCAAGGGCGGCACCGCGACGGTGATGGTCACCGCCGCGGATGCTCCGACGATCGCGCAGGCGGCCAGTGCCAGCCCGGCTGAAGTCGTCGGGAAGACCACCCAACTCACAGTCCTCGGAGCCGATGACGGGGGCGAAGCGGCGTTGATCTACAGCTGGAAAACGCTCGTCGCTCCGGCGCTGGTGGTGTTCAGCGACGTGGGGACCAACGGCGCCAAGTCGGTCGTCGCGACGTTCGCCAAGCCGGGCCTCTACCAGTTCGAAGTGGAAATCAAAGATGCCATCGGCAACACCGCCGTCAGTGGCATCGAGGTCAACGTGCTGCAGACCTCGACCACGATTTCGGTGACTGCGCCCAGCGCGAGCGTGGCCCTGGGTGAGACCTTGCGCTTCACCGCAGCAGGCAAGGACCAGTTCGACCAGGCCCTGAGCGCCGAGCCCGTCTACCAGTGGACCGTCAGCGGAGGCGGGTCGATTTCCGGAGCCGGCCTCTTCACTGCGGCGGCTGAAGCGGGGGGCCCCTTCACGGTCACCGCTCAAAGTGGCGCGTTGTCCGGCACTGCCCCGGTGACAGTCACCGCCGCCGTGGTCCCTGATCTGATTTTCCCCAGGGTGGCGCTCGACGCTCCCAACGCGAGCGCGAAGCTGACCGGCAAGGTCCAGCTCACCGCCACTGCCAGCGACAACGTCGGTGTGGTCGAGGTCTCGTTCTGGGTCGACGCGGCGCTGGTCGGTACCTCTGCCGCAGCGCCGTGGGCTGTGACCTGGGACAGCAAGCTCATCGCCGATGGCGAGCACGTCGTGGTGGCGATCGCCAGGGACGCCGCGGGCAACGCCACCCGGTCAGCCGCAGTTCTCTTCAAGGTCGCCAATGGCAGCGGGGGCACCTCGCACGGTTGCGCCGCGAGCGGAGGAGTTCCGTTGCTCGCCGCCGCACTGGGCGCGGTGATGATGCTGATGCGCCGGCGACGCAGTCAGCGTTCGATCTCGTACTCGATCGGTTTACACACCCCTCCGTTGGAACCCTCGTCCGAGCAGGCAGTCAGGCCCACGACGAGATCCATCTGGGCGATGAACCGCACCCGGGCTCCTGGTTCTGACCGGGGAGGCAGCACCCGAAGCATGGCCCGCCCGCTTTGCGCGTAGAGCTGGTGCCCGACGCCAAAGGCAATCGTCTCGTTGTAATCAATTGAACGTCCCGACGAGAGGCCGTCCCTCAGGTTGTCGGCCGCGAAGCAGAACAAGTCAGCGACCTGCATTCCCTTCGGGTCGACGACGACCAGGCTCTGATTCGCGTGATGCAGCTCCATTCGGTCGGTGCTCAGCAATGGGCGTGCCGGGTCTGTGCCTCGACCGTCCGGCCCTTCACCGGGCGAGGCATTCGTTTTTTGCAGCTTCTACGCAATGCCTGCGCGGGTGGCGAGGCGAAGAGTCAATACTTCGCGACGACTTCGATTCGAGCTCCGTCAAAGGCCGGGTAGTTGCGACAGACCCCGTTGACGCACTTGATTCCCGCCCGCTGGCCGCCGACGAAGACCCGCACCAGCAGGTTCTGCAGCACGCTCCAGGTGGCGCTCAGGTTGAAGTAGTTGGGGCGAATGCTCTTCGGTGCCTCGGTGTAGTACTCGTAGCCGAGCGCCACAGACCAGACATCTCTCTTCAATGAGAGGTAGAGCTGTCCTTCGACCCAGCTGAGGTAGTTGGGTCCCTGCGCATCGCGGTGGCTCAGATGCAAACCGCTCAGCTCGACGCTGTAGGGACCTTTGATGTGTTGGGTTACGTCGAGCTCGACGTGCCACTCACTTTGAAAGGGCTTTCCCGGGTCGACCGAGCCGGCCGCGTATTGGTTGAGGCGGTAACCGCCGGACACCGAGGCCCTCGACGCGTCGTCGTTCCAGTGGATTTCTGCTCCGGCGTAGGGGTCGAAGATCTGCGTCTGGTAGATCCGATCGACGAAGCCGGCCATCGAAACGTAGGGGACGAAGTCCTTGTGCAGTCTGAGGCTGGCCCGAATGTGGGCTCCTGCGATGTCTGTGTTGTTGAGCAACAGTTGTTGCACCCGCTCGAGAGTCGGAGCGGCCGTGTAGAAATTGCTGAGCGCGAGCTCTGGGGCCTGGGTGGGATCAAGGCTGGTGGGGATTGCGCTGTAATTCCGGTAGTCCTTGTATTCCAACAGCACAGTCACCGGCCCGAGGTAGGCGCTGCCGCTGGCGTAGAACGCGCTGCTCGACAGCTCTGTGCCCTGGGTGACGCGTCGCTGATAGGCGTACTCGGCGTAAAGCGCGCCGTAGCTTCCCAGATGGGGCAGCTCGAGCGTGCCGGACACCGAGGTCACGGTGTCACGGCTGGCCTGAGGCCCCACCACCTGGGCGTTGGCGTAGATGACATGAGAGACATTGACGCCCGGGGTCACCCACTTTCCAAACCGGTAATCTCCATGCGCCCCGAGGATCACGTCGTTCGGGTTTTCGGCCGCGCGCCCCGTGGCGGGGTCGACGTTGATGATGTTGCTCCACCCCCCGAGCGCGTTCACCGTCAACCCTGCCACCCGCCCGGTCGCGCTCAAGCCCCGGACAGAGGTGTCGATGCCAAACTCGTCCACCTTGCGCAGGGACAGCACCAGCCCGCGGCCGTAGGTGGCGTAGCTGTCACCGAGCGTGATGTCCAAATGGCGCGTCGACCAGGTGAGAAAGACCTTCTCGAAGTCGAGCCGGTTTCCGTACCGATTCAGCAACAGTTGCTGAAGGCGGACATCGGTGGGCAGCGCAAAGGGCGCATTGGCATACAGCGCCGAGTCGATGCGCAGCTGCGCGGTCAAGTCGCCCCACGAGGCATCGAGCTGCAGCTTGTTCAGCCAGTCGACGTAGTTGCTTCCCGTCGGGTCGTACGACACCGTTCCCCGCGGAGCGGTGTTCCCGTTGTCCAGGTGGTACGAGCTGCGCAGCACCTCGGAGAGCCCGACGCGTGCCGGCGTTTCCATCCGTTCTACGACCGGAGGCGCCGGGACGGGGATGATCGCCAACGGAGCGGGCTCGGCGGCAGCGCCGAACCCCAGCAGCAAAGCGATCGCCAGCCCCCACCCAGAGGTCATTGCGGCTTGGCGGCCAGCAGCTTTTCGATCTGCCCGTCCAACACCTTTGCGGACCCGGGCTCGAAGCCGGTGGTCTCACTGGCAATCGTCCCGTCTCGAGCGATGACCACGGTGTACGGGGCGCTCTTGTGGGTGTTGTAGAGGCTCGCGGCCTTCCCGCTGGTATCGAGCAGCACTCCAAAAGCAAAGCCGTTCTCGTGCACGTAGGGCGCAACCAGCATCGCAGTCGAAGGATCATCCATCGAGATCGCGAACACGCTCAGGCCCGCGTCCTTGTGCGCGCGGTAGATCCGATCGAGGTGGGGCAGCTCGGTCTTACAGGGCTCACACCAGGTATCCCAGAAGGCGAGGATCACCACGTCCCGGCCCAGATGCTCGGACAGGCGAACCGGGTCGCCTTCCACCGAGTTGAGCTCGAAGTCGGGCAGCCTGGAGGCCGCCCGGTTCTGCGCAGACGGCCCAGCGGACGAAGTCGTTGCGCAGGAAGCGAGCGCCCCGGCCAACAGAGCGACGCTCAGCGCTCGGCTCTTACAGCCCATTCAGCGCCGCTTCCCATTTCTGATACGTGGGTTCCAGCCCGTACCAGGCGCTCACAATCGTCATCGTCTTCAAGTCGATCACCAGGTTCGTCGGAAACGCAGACGGGTTGATGCCCTGGGCCAGCAGGCGTTGGGTGGGGTCGATCACCAGCGACGACTGCACCTGGTGCTGATTGGCCCAGGTCTCGAGGTCGGCCGCCACCGGCGCGTTGTGGGCGCTTTGGTCGTACCCTTCCGCGAGGACCGTCATGAAGATTCCTCCCCGGCTGACCCAATTGGCGATCAGGGTCTTCTTCGTTCCCACCAACCCGAGCTCTTGCGCTTCCTGGTTGCAGGGCCCGCACCAGCCGGCGCTGATGTCGAGGAGCAGGAAGCGAAACCGCTTCCCGTTGGCATCCACCGCGTTGCGAATGGCCTGCAGATCGAGGTTCTCGAGCTTCGGCAAGGTGTTGACCTTCACCCCTGCACCCACCGCCAGGTAGCCGGGGAAAGTGAAGTTCTCGATGACCCGGTTCACACTCACGCCATAGGGCCCCGAAGGGTAGGCGCCGAGGCCGGCATCCACGGTGCCCGCATCGAAGGTGCCCGCGTCTACCTGGCCCGCATCGACGGTGCCGGCGTCCGTTCCCGCGTCGTCCTTGCCGGGACCCAGGTTGGCATCAGGCTCTTCCGAGCTGACGAGGTTCGTGCACGCGAGCGTGGTGAAGCAAAGAAGGGTGACCAGCCAATTTCGAAGATTCATGGTTTCGAGCTCCGCTCCCAATGACGTCGCCAACAACGAGCTAATGGCAATACCCCGAGCGCTTGAACGAGGCAAACGCTGTGCACGTTTGACCCGCTGCGCACGCATCCGGGGTACCGCCGTCCACGGTCGGGTCGCACAACCGGGTGCAGGTCCGAGTCGCGCTGGTCGAGCTGCCCAGGCAATACGCGCCGGGCTCGCACTGATCCACCGCGCCCTCGACGCACGTCTGCCCGACCTTGACCGGCACCTTCATTCCCGCGCCGCAGTAGCCCCGCGGCAGACCGACCACCGGATCTCCAATGATCCAATTGCAGTGCGCCGGAGCTCCGCCGCAGTAGTTGACGCACCCCGAGTGCTCCAGGTCTGCGAACGGATCGCACGGGTCGGCGCAACCCCCGAACTGGTAGTCCGAGATCAGGTCCAGACCCTGGGGGGAAATGCAGGTCTTGTCCTGCCCGCAGGTCGGCGTTCCTCCACGGCCCAGCGCGGCCGCGTCACAGATCGCCGCGCAACGGGCTCCGAGGCAGACCGCACCGGGACCACAATTGGCGCGGGTGGCTTCGCGGCCGGCGCGGGGATCACACGCCTGGCCGGCCGTCGCTTCAGGGCTCGCGCTCACCGGGCTGCAGAATCCCAAAATGGTGCTGTTGCTGCTCACGTAGCGCGGCAGACAGATGGTGTTGGGTTTGTCCTTACAGGGCTTGTAGAGCACGGCCGGATCACCGACCGCCGTCGTCTGCCCTTCGACGAAACAAAGCGCGGGCTGGCACGCAGCGCCGCCTCCGTAGTTCAAGCAGTAGTTGGTCACCCGCTGCCGGTTGGCGAGATTCGAATCGTAGAAAGTGGAGCCGCGGCAATCGCTGTCCGAACCGCAAGCAGGCATGCACTTCTTCTTCCCGTCGTAGAAACTCAAACACGACGTCTTCCGGGGATCCCCGACCGTCTGGGTGCAAGTGCCGGAGCAGGAGTCGCCTTCCTCGGGCTGGCTGCAAAGCCCGCCACTGCACAACAACACCTGCGGGCGATAGCCGAGGTTCTGCCCCACGACTTTGTAGAAGCACGGGTCGTAGCCCTGGTTGGTCGACGAGTTGGGATTGCAGCTGTCGCCCGCGCTGCATCCCGCGGTGAACAGAGTGCAGGCGACGTTGGTGCGGGTGAGGCCACACAGCCCGGGGGTTTCCATTCCTGCGTCGTCCGTTCCCGCATCGGAAGGGAACACGCACGCGACCCCCGGCGCACAGTGACGCGCAGTGGAATCGCACGGCTCGCCCGGCTGACCCAGGTGACAGATGCCGCCGCCGTCGGCGATGGCGACGCAGTCCAGCCGGCTTCCCGAGGCGAGCGAACCACAGCAATCGACCCCCCCGAGGCAGGGCCCGCCTTCCTGGGCGCACGTCAGCTGGCTCGAGGGGTCGCTGCACTGTCCCTTCTGGCAACTTCCCGGAGCGCAACAATCGCCCCCGTCCGCCGCGCAGGCGCCACCGAAGGGCTGACAGGCTCCGACCGCCACAGGGCAGGGCGCGCGACAGTGCCCGGTGCCATCACAGGAAAGGCCGGCACAGCAGGCTTCACCGGTCGCTCCACACGCGTTGCCCAGACCCAGGCACGCGCAGACGCCCTGGTCGCAGCTGAACCCCGTGCAACAGGTGCCCAGGCCGGTGCAGCTTCCGCCGGCTGTCGAGCAGGGCGGGGCACAGACGCCATTGGAGCAATTGAGCCCGGCACAGCACGGGTCGGTGGCAGAGCAGCTGTTGCCAAGGCTCAAGCAGACCGGACCGCAGGCGGCATTGCGGCACTTGAGCTCTGGGCAGCAGGGCTGGGCCTCCGAGCAGCTCTCTTGAGACATCGAGCACACGTTGCCGCAGCCGTTGGTGCCGCACGAATACTCGGGCGCCGGCGGTTTGGAGCAGCCCGCGGTGAGCGCGAGGAGGACGAGGCAAAACTGGGTCTTCAGTGATTGAGACAACGTTACCGCCACGGGTGAAAGAGAACGGGCAGCAGTTAGTTGATCGGCGCGCAAGGTGCCAGCCACCCGGGTGAAAGGCAATCGGAAAGCCCCGTCAGCCACCGGCAGGAACTGAACGCTACCCGGCGCCGGTGGGGACTTCGAACCCACCCATTCCGGTAGCCCACCCCATCGAATAGCGGGCATTGAGCTCGCACCGGGGTTGGAAATGCTGCGTCCCATCGGGCGCACGCCAACGAAAAGCATCCAGGCCGAAGGGCCCGAAATACCCCGCCCGGCTCAATGCCTGTGCAGTCGTGCGGGCCGCATCTTCCAGCTGCGCGCGCTCTTCGAAGTCGAGGTCCGGGGGCGAAGAGCGTCGGGTCGACAGCCACCTTCCCGAGGCATCGATGGTTTGTACCGTGGGCTCCCCGAGGCTCAAACCGCCCTCGGGCCCCAACCACCCGTGCAAGCCACAGTCGAGCTCTCGTGCCACCAGGGGTTCAACTTGCAGCCCGTCGCCCGACCGAAGGGCCGCCTCGATCCACGTTCGATCGCTGGGGCGCAGCAGGCTCGAGGCGATCTTTCTTCGTCCGCGCCCGGCGTAACCCAGCGGCCGCTTCATCAGCCAGTTCCGCTCGATCGAAACGCCGGCCAGCAGTTTCGAATCCAGGAGCACTTCGAGCAGCTGACTTTGGGTGTGAACGAACCGCGCCCCGGGCAGCGCTTGTCCCAGCGCGTGCGCGAAATGTCTGTGATTGACCTGGCGCAGCACCTTGCTTGACGGGGCGGGCGGCACCCGCAGCCCAGCGCGCGCCAATTGTTCACCGCTCCACCGCGTCGGGCACCACGCCCGACCCCAGCCCCCGCGAAGGCCCCGCCCTTCGCCCGGCCAGACCACTTCGTCTTCCGGTTGCATCAGTGGGCGCAGCCCCGGCAACAAGCCCTCGACCCGCGCTCGCGTCGCCCGGGTAGGGGTATGAGGACCGCCGCGCGCCAGCTCGTCTTCCGCGTCGAGGTTGAAGACCCAGCCCACGGACTGACGACTCAAAGCCGACCCGCGGGCCCGGGATCCCACCCGGCCAGAGCCTCGAGAAATTCTGCCGAGTACCCGGCTCGCAAACGCGCCTCGACGTTCAGGGGCAGGCCCCGCGCCATCACCGGGCTGATCGGAGCGGGCAGGTAGGTGCGCCATTTGTCGAACGCCACGTCACCGGTGAACACCTCAAACCAATGCAATGCAAACGCGGTGTGCGGCACTTCTTCCTCGACAATCTGCGCCTGAATCTCAGCCGCGCGTGCATCTCCGGCGGCGGCAAATGCCGCGGTGTAGCGCGCTCCGTGATCGAGGTTGGCGCCCTCGAACGCGATCCCCAACCGGGCCACGAAATGCGCAGGGGTCGGGTTGTCCGCCGGGACCCGTTTCCAGAACCAATCATTGACGGTGAAAGATCCAAACGGGTGCCCGAGGGTCTCGAGGTGATCGCGGTACATTTGAAGGTGGCGAATCTCGTCGCGACACAGCCCGAGCAGTCCCCGTCGAAACGCGGTCGGAGTCGCCGGAAACGCGAGAATCGCCCACGCCATCAGCTCGGCCGCCTGCAGCTCATGATGCAAGAAGGTGTGCAGCACTTCCGCGCGCCGCGCCGGCAACTGCACTTTCGGAGTCTTCTTCTTGTGCTCCCGCGCCACCATCTCGGGTGGACGCCCCGGCCTCGCCAACACCACCTGTTCGGGCGCGGAGCTCCAGGTCGTCGGCGGCGGGGGCGGGGCGAGCTTGTCCGACAACCGGGTCGAACGGATGAAGTCCCAGGCCCAACGCTCGACGGTTCCGGCTGGAGGTGGGGGCTGTTCCGACATGCGTCGCCATCTCTAGCGCGCCTCGGGCGACCTTCGCGGATCGAAAACCAGCGCATCGGGAAAGAGCAGCTATTCTCTGCCGCCCAACCCCGTTTCACTCCCAAGGAATTCATGTCCTTTTCTGGCTACTCCCGTTGGCTTGCCGCTCTTTGCCTGTTGTCTGTCGTCGGCTGTGCGAGCGGGGGAACCGGCGGCGTCGGGGGTGGCGGTGGCAGCACCGATGGGGGTGGCGACTTTGCGATTGGCCTCTCTTCTGGCCTGACTCCGACCATCAACTGGCCCGGAGCCAACGCGCTGGGGCTGGCCATCGCCGAGTACCCGGGTACCTCGGTACGTTTGTGGGTTCTGGCCACTACCGGCGCCGGCTTCGGCAACTCGGTCGTCTACGCCACCGTCCCTACCGGCGCGACCCAGGCTGAGCCGAGCAGCGGAGCGCCTGCCGCGATCGTGTCCGGGAAGCAGTACGTCATCACCATCACCCGATCAGACGGGAAGGCTGCCTCGCAGGTCTTCTCGGGCGGCACTGCGATCGGGCCCCAGGCCGCGTGCTCGCCCCCGGGCGACGGTACCGTCTTTGGCACCTGGAAGGCCGATTCCGACATCCTCGACACCACCGGCACGCTGACCCTGACCACCCAGCGCAGCTCTCCCAGCATCGATACCGTCGGCACCTACACCCTCGATCTCAATCTCACTTCGTCCGCCACCGCGGCCCGGTACCCCGGCTGCCACGACACCACGCGATTGCTCGGCAGCTTCACGCTCGACAAGACCGCGGCGACGACCAACTTCGTCTTCGTCTCGGCCGGCACCTCCAACCGCACCGGGTGCACGAACGCTACCGACAACGCGGCCAACGGAAACAGCTCGGCCGATGGCACCTATTTCAAGACGAAGCTGGTCGGCTCGTACTCGGTGACCCCCTGCGTTCTTGATCTGAAGGGCGTGAAATTTACCCACCAGCCATAGCGGCTTGCCTGAAATCGCGGGGCCCCATGTTCTCTCGGAGAGATCCATCGGCTCCCCACCGGCTCGAATTTCCCCCGGCCCTACAACGCCGCGGCAGATCTGCTCGACCAGTGCGTCGAGCAGGGACGCGCAGGTCACACGGCTTTCACCGACGCCCAGGCGGTGCTGGGGATTCGCGCCGACGACATTGTCTATTCGGCCGCCAAGCTTCCCAAGACCGCGACCGGCAAGATTCAGAGGTTCAAGTTGCGTGGGTGAGCCCTTCGAGCTGCGCGTGGCGGGCCATCGTCTGAAGGCTTGCCGGTGGGGGCCCCAACCCGTGGGGGCGCTCACCCTGGTCTTGCTTCACGAGGGCCACCGCGACGGAGGCTCGATCGCACTCATCAACGCCGGCAGTCCACGCCGCGCCCCCCAGGTCCGCGGGCTGGCCCTGCTCGCTCCGCACGTGTTCTGCGAGGCGCTTTCGGTGAAGTCCATTGCCGCTGCGAAGGACGCGTTTGTTTAACCTTCACCGAGCCATCGGGTTGGCGGTGGGTTAGAAAACCCGGCCCGACGCATGGAGCGGGCTTCGATGCGCGTCCTGCCCCTGATCCTCCTCGCCGCCTGCTCATCTGGAAAGACGCCGCTCAAGTTCGACACGCTGGCGGTCGACAAGGGCACCATCACCTCAAAGGTGACGGCCACCGGAACGCTCTCGGCCCTGGTGACCGTGCAGATCGGCAGTCAGGTTTCCGGTCGCATCTCCGAGCTTCACGCCGACTTCAACGACCCGGTCAAGAAGGGCCAGGTGCTCGTTCATCTCGATCCCCAGCTCTACAACGCTGCGCTCGATCAGGCCCGGGCCAACAGCCTCGCGGCGGAAGGACAGCTGAAGAAATCCAAAGTTCAGGCCGCCGATGCCCAGCGGCAGGCGCAGCGCAGCAAGACTCTCCTCGACCGACAGCTGATCGCGCTCGCCGACTTCGAGACCAGCCAGGCAGTCGCAGATGCCGCCGCCGCCCAGGTCGCCGCTGCCACCGGCACCTGGGAGCAAGCCCGGGCCGCGCTTCGCCAGGCCGAGATCAACCTCGCCTTCACCACCATCACCTCGCCCATCAGCGGAGTCGTCATCTCGCGCAACGTCGAGCTGGGCCAAACCGTCGCCGCTTCCTTGTCCGCCCCGGTGCTCTTCGTGCTCGCCGAAGACTTGACCCACATGCAGGTCGACACCGCGGTGAGTGAGGCCGATGTCGGAAAGCTCGCCGCAGGCATGACCGCCCACTTTCGCGTCGATGCCTACCCGGGCCAGCGCTTCGACGGAAAGCTTCGGCAGGTGCGCAACTCTCCGCAGGTGGTGCAGAACGTCGTCACCTACGACGCGGTGCTCGACGTAGACAACCAGAAGCTGCTGCTCAAGCCGGGCATGACTGCGAACGTCACGTTCATTGCCGCCCAGAAAGAAGACGTGGTCCGGATCCCCAACGCCGCGCTTCGCTTTCGCCCTTCCCTCGAGCAGCAGCCCGGCAGCGAGACTTCGATTCCCGCAGCGCGAAAGGACGGCGGCGCAGACCAGCGCACCCTGTGGCGTCTGGCGGCTGGGGCGGACAAGCCCGAGGCGGTTTCCGTGCGCATCGGGCTCACCGACGGAAGCTTCACCGAAGTCGTCGAAGGACCGCTGAACGCGGGCGATTTCGTCGTCACCGATTCGACCGGTGGAAAGTCTGAACGCGGCTCGAGCCCTCTGGCTCCCACCCCGGGCGGGGGCGGCGGGCGGAGAACCTTCTGATGGGTGCGCCTTCACTGGTGCAGCTGTCAAAGGTGAGCAAGCTGTACAAGATGGGCGACTCCGAATTGTGGGCCCTGCGCGAGGTGTCGCTTTCGATCGCCGAGGGCGAGTTCGTTTCGGTGATGGGCACCTCGGGCAGTGGCAAGTCGACCTTGATGAACGTCCTCGGTTGTCTCGATCGCCCCACCGCCGGCACGTACCTGCTCGGGGGAAATGACGTCTCGGTCGCCGGCCGCGCTCAGCTGGCCGACATTCGCAGCCGCACCCTCGGGTTCGTTTTTCAAAGCTTCAACCTGCTCTCGCGCACCAGCGCGCTGGAAAACGTCGAGCTCCCGTTGCTGTATCAGGGGGTCGGCCGCTCGCAGCGGCGGGCTCGAAGCAAAGAGGCCCTGATTCAGGTCGGTCTGGGCGATCGGTTGGATCATCACCCCAACCAGATGTCTGGAGGACAACAGCAGCGCGTCGCCATCGCCCGGGCCCTGGTGGGTCGCCCGAAGCTGATTCTCGCCGACGAGCCCACCGGCAACCTCGATTCGCGCACCAGCATCGAAGTGATGCAGCTGTTTCAGAAACTGCACGCCCTGGGTTTGACGGTCGTGCTCGTCACCCACGAGCCCGACGTAGCCGCCTTCACTTCCCGGGTGGTGGTGATGAAAGACGGGCGGGTGAAAAGCGACCAGACCCAGACAGCCCGGCTGGCGGTGTTTGAAGAGGAAGACGCCGTCTCGAGCCCAACGTGAACGTCCTTCAGATCACGCGGGTGTCCGGCCGGGCGCTGCTGCGAAACAAGATGCGTTCTTTTCTCACCGCGCTGGGAATCATCATCGGCGTCGGAGCGGTGATCGCGATGGTCTCGATTGGCGAAGGCGCCAAGGCCCAGGTCGAGGCCTCTTTCGCCTCGATGGGCAGCGACCTGCTGATCGTCTTGCCCGGCAGCACCAGCGCCGGAGGAGTGCAGGGTGGCTTCGGCTCGGCCTCCACTCTCTCCTGGGACGATCTGCGCGCGATGGGCACTGAGCTCTCTTCGGTTCGCGCGGTCGCCCCGGCACTGCGCAGCAACCAACAGGTCGTCAGCGAAGAGCAGAACTGGACCACCAGCGTCACTGGGACTTCGCTCGAATATTTCGACATCCGCACCTGGCCCATCGCCCGCGGCGCCTTGTTTTCTGCCGCCGACATCGAGGCGGGCGCCAAGGTCGTC
>JAYVCD010000236.1:0-11038 GCA_043750125.1 Archangiaceae bacterium
TCGGGATCAACGGACCGACTGCTCTCGGGATCAACGGACCGACTGCACCGCGGATGAAGGGAATGGTTTGGGGGAAGGGGCTCCGTTGATCCCGAGAGCAGTCGAGGGACGTGCGGCCCCGGGCGCGTTCTAGAAACAAAACGACACCTCGACTCCGATGGTGTGAATCGAGAGCGGACCCAGATCGAGGTACTTGCCCACGGTTTCCGCATCGTTGATCCCCGGCGCGGACTCGACGAAGAGAACGAGCCCGATTCGGTTCTTCACCCGAAGCTCGAGGCCCAGCTGCAAAGTGCCATAGGTGTGGTTCGGCTCGCCGGGGGTCCGGAACAGCGCCGTCAGCTCTTCGATGGTGAGGATCTTGTTTCGGAAGGCCAGCGCGTCCCGGCCGTAGACCGAGATCACCGCTCCACCGGCGAAGAGGTACAGGTCGGGCCGGGACAACGAGACCGCCGAGCCTGAGATCAACCGCCCGACGCGCATCTGGGCTTCCCACGCGACGTGCAGATCGGGCGCCCAGCTCAAGCCCACCGTGAAGCCAGCGGTCCACGCCCGCGCCTGGCTCAACGCGGCCTCGATTCCCAGCTGCAGCCAGACAAAGGGCGCGATGCGCAGGGTTTCGCTTTTGGTGGTGAAGGTCCGGACCCCGATTCGAATCGGGACGAGGAAGATCCCCCGCCCTTCGAGCGCTTCGAGGTATTCCTGACGCGCCTCGGCCGCGCTCTTCAGCCGCTCAGGGTCCCGCAACAGCGCCGCCGACGTGGTGAGCGTCGAGAGCGTCTTCGCGTAGACGATCGGAAGGTCTGTCTCGAGCGAGGTCACCCGCGCGCGCAGCACCAGCGCCGCGCCCTCGACCTCGAAGTCGAGGAACAGCGCGTGCCGACTGCCCGAGAGTTTTCCGGCGGTCGAGAGCGCCTCGGGTTGATCCACTCCGCGAGAGACGATCGTTCCCTTCGCGCCCGAGTGAATCACCAACGAGGTGCACTCGGGGCAATGGGCCAGCGTCACGTGGGTGCTGGGGTTCTTGATCAGCAGGGTGGTGAAGTGGTTTTCGATCAGCGCCTGCAGCCCGCTGGAAAATCCGACCGGGACGCTCACGTCAGCCAACACCAGCGGCGTCTGCAGCGCGAACGGAGGCTCTTTGAGCCACCCATAGACCAGCTCGTCGAGCAGGTCGTACGCCTGAAGCTGAATCTGACCGGCGATCTCGGCGCGAAGCGTCTCGAGCTGCACCCGTTGCGCTTCCTGGGTGTCCAGGTCGGCGGCGAACGCGGCGGTCGGCAGCACCGCGAGCATCAACGCGAGCGTGAATCTCATTGCAGCCATTTCCATTGGCCGCGCATGCACAGGCCTGCGTGCAGGTCGGTTTCGCGCGCGTCGATGATCATCAGACCCAGGAAGACGTCGGGCTCGACCAGGACCTTCTGCGCGAAGTAGCGCTTGCAGGCCAGCGGGTAGGACTTCGAGGCATCCAGGCGGGCGAGGACCGCGATGTCACCGGCCGCGAGCACCGGAACGCGATCGGACACCGTGTTTCCGCGCTCGGCGAGATCCGTTCTCGCGGCCACTGAAATCTTCTGGGCCACCGCGGCCTGGGGGTAGAACGTGTCGACGTGCCAGGTCGTCTTCTCGGGGACCAGCGCCGCCGCCAGTCGGTTGATCTCAGCGACGCTCTGGCGCAGCGACGTGAGAATCACCTCGTCGCGCGCGGGGCGGTCGTCCTTCTCGGTCATTCGCGTCGAGCAGGTGAGCGCGTCGACGTTGATGTACGGGCCGCGGGGGAAAGTTTCCGGGACTGTGCCCGGGAAGCGCTCGTGCGCCTCGGCCTGGCTCAACCGGGTGCATTCGAGGTTTCGCGCCGCCTGCTTGGTTTGAAAAATGCCCGGCGAAGGATCGTAAGCGCACCCGGTCACAATCGCGGCGAACGAAACGGCCAGCCCTCGAGCGATGCCTTTCACTTCGGGGTTCCGGCGAGCGGCTCAAAGCTGCGCAGCACCTTCTGTTTCATCCGCGCGTGGAACGCGAGCTGGCTCAGCTGCCCATAAAAGTCCTTCGAGAAGTCGGCCTTGGCCGCGTTTCCCGTCAGCTGCTCGTCCTTGGGACGAACGATCAAATCGATCAGCGCGTTGATCCCCCAATAGCCGAGGCCGACATACCGAATGAAGCGGCCCTGCAGCGAATCCGAGCCGAGCAAAAACCCGTCGGCGTCGCGCAGCACCACTTCCTGGGCAAAGGTCTCTTCGGTCACCGCGGGAATCAGCGTCGCGCTCGCGTAAAAAAGCAGCCACTGCAGCGAGCTGTTTTCCGAGTGCACAGCGCGCGACGTGAGCTCGAGCACCAGGTCCGGCCGGGCCGCGGGTTCCTCCCGGGTGGGCAGATCTCCTTCGGGAACCTCGAGCTCGACCTCTGCGCCCTGGTTGGCAAACAACGTGCGGATGTTTTGACAGAGGACTTCAGAGTCGCCGGTGTCGGTGTAGTCGGAAGGAAGGCAGCGCACCATCAACCGCAGCCCTTCGAAGTTGTTGAGCTCAGGGTTGATCACCGCCGGGCGCTGCAGCGCGACCAGCGGTTGGTAGACCGTTACGCAGCCGCAGAGCGACCCAGCGAGCGCCAGCGGGAGGCCGAGCCGTTTGAAAATGCGAAGAGGCATGGGCGCCTCTCGCCGCTTAGCAACTGCTGTGCCCTGATGTCCGCAAGAGTGCGCAAAACCTTTTGAGTCCGCACGATTCGCGACAAGCCTGTCAGCCGTGAGCGGGGAACTGCGCTCTTCAGTTGATTCCGCCGTCGTAGCTCACCGGCGGGTAGCCGCCATCGCCGTTGCCGCCGCCTTCGATCAGCGTGGGGTCCGGGCAGCCGTAGACAATCTGAACTTTCGCCGCGCCGCTCTTCTGCACCACGTCGCAGGCACCGCCGTAGAGGGTGAGCCGACCCGTCTGGTCGTTGTAGTCCCACCCCATCTTCCGGGTGGGGTCGCGGTTGATCAGGTTCCCGTCGACGGCGACGAAGATTTTCTTCAGATCTGCAGGGGCCTTCGCGAGCTTGAAATCGCAGCCCGAAGCGCCCTGAGCGATTTGGGAGAACGCGAGGTTGATCGAGGCCTGGTCATCGGCCTGGTAGTACTTGGTCGTGCCGAGCCGCGCGGTGCCGCCTTCGACCGCCATCTGCGTCAGCCGAGTGGGATCTACGTCGGCGCCGAAGCCGACCACGTAGGTCTTGATTCCCCGGGCGGCCATCGCCTTCACCGCGCTGACCGGATCTCCGCCGCAATTTTCCATTCCATCGGTCACCAGCATCACGAAGTTTGCCCGCGTCGGGTCGGTCAGCTCGGTTCGCAGCGAGGCCAGCAGCAACGCAGCTCCAATCGGAGTGCCCGAACCGGTCGCGGTCACCGGCAGCGCCTGCGCCACCTGCATCGCCGCCCGGTCGATCACCGGCACCGCGTTCGCGCCTTCGCTGCACTTGCCCGCTCCGGGGAACATCGAAAGGCCAAACCGAATTGAAGTCTCGTTCGACGCGGTCACGCTCTTCATCGCCGCCGTCGCCAGCGACCACTTGCTCGGGCCCGACGGCAGCTTCTCTTCCATGCTTCCCGAGCGGTCGAGCACGATCAAGAAGTTCGCCTGCACCCGGCTGGCCTGAAACAGCTCTCCGCCGCAACTGGGGCCGACCGGGCCCACCGTCCCCGCGGGGTCCGAGCAGTGGCCATTGAACTGGCAGGTCCGGCCCTGCGCGCAGCTGGCGGTCGCGCAGCTGGCGACGCACGAGACGCCCTCGCAGACCTGGCCGCTGCTGCACTCGCCGTCCGTTCCGCACCCGCCCTTGGGGACGCAGCCGCCCGCGGTCGAGCACTTGTCTTCCGCGCCACAGCTGGCGGCGCTCGTACACTTCGGGGCGCACGCCCGAGAGGTCAGACACACCGCACCCTGTCCGCATTGGGCGTCTGCTTTGCAGCCGACGGACGGGGCGATTCCACAGCCGCCAGAGAGAACACAGATGACGAGCAGCGCGGCGACAGCAAGTGCGTTTCGCATCGGGGACTCCAAGGGTTGTCGTGCACCGGTGCAACGTCGCTGCCATGGGGCCGGCGCATGCGATTTCGCAGGTATGCGCTGCTCGAATGGGCGCCTTTACATCGATTTGGAGTGGACACGCGCGGGGCGAGAACTGCAGTTCTCAGGTAGGTCAAAGGGGTGTACGAGAGCACGGTGATGATCCGCTTTCTCCTCGCTCTGGTGCTGCTGGGTGGGTGCGCGAAGCGCGAGCCCCTGCCGATCCTGGGACATGTGCCCACCTTCGAGCTGACGAGCCAGGCGGGCAGCGCGTATTCGTCTACAGCGCTCGACGGCAAAGTCTGGGTCGCAAACTTCGTCTTCACCCGCTGCCCGTCCATCTGTCCGACCTTCAGCGCGAAGATGGCCCGCATTCAGCAACAGACTGGCGAACAGCTGCGGCTGGTCAGCTTCACCGTCGACCCCGAGTTCGACACTCCGCCCAGGCTCGCCGAGTACGCGACGAAGTTTCACGCCACCCCGAGGTGGACCTTCTTGACTGGACCTCGCGCCGACATCGAAGCCGTGGTGATCAAGGGGCTGATGCAGACGATGGTGAAGGGCGACGGATCGCTGATGAGCATCGGGCACGGCAGCTACTTCGTGCTGATCGACGGCAACCAGCAGATTCGCGGCTTCTATCGCTTCAACGATGACGACAGCGTCGAGCACGTGGTGCGGGACGCCGCGGTTCTGGCCGCCGGGGGCTAAAGAGCCCAGAGGTTTCCATTCCGGGTCGCAAATCCGACGCGTGGTACCCTCGTCTTCCTACTGCTGTACGGATTGTCGAGGGGCACCCCCGTGCGTTCACTTTTTTTTCTGCGACCCGCCGCGCTGATGCTGACTGCCTTCATTGGGTCCGGTTGCTCCGACGACCCCACCGTCAACCCGGGGATTGAATGCCCGCCTCGGATGGATGGACTGCAATGCGATGGCGGGCGCCCACCGTTTGATGCGGGCGTCTTTGACGCCGGCCGAAACGGACAGGTCCTCAAGTGGGGCGACGGCGCGCTGCTGGCGATTTCCGGAACAGAGGGCGTGGTGCTCTACGACATCGACGCCGACCAGCGGGTGATCGTGAAATACGCGAAAATCAATCAATGCGTGGACGGCACCTGCATGGGGGTTCCGGGCACGACCACGGGCTTGGTCTTCTCAACCAAACGCGATTACCTGTACATCGCGCAGTCGGGACCCAACCAAATCTTCTTCTTCAACATGGTCTTGAGCGACATCGTCTGGAGCTACCCGTTGTCAGACCTTGCGCAGCTGAGCAGGCCCGTCCTCGGCCCGGTCGACAGCAGCCTTTATCTGGTCAGCGCGACGGACAAGGCCTTCTACAAGTTCGACAGCGTGGGGCAGAAGTTCGCTCAGAGGCTCACCGCGCCACTCGCACTCTCATCGGCCTGGTCCGTGGCCGCCGGACCCGGGGGGCTGATGGTCGGGTCCACCGACGGGGGGCGGGTGCTCGCGTTCAACGACCCCAACGACGGGGGCCCGGTCGCGTACGACCCGACTTCATCGGTGGACCTGATCGACGGCGCGAACCAGGGCGTGGGTCCCACGACGTGTGTCGCAACCCAGACCGGGGCTTTCTACTGTTCCGCGACGGGGACCGGGGCTGGTCTGTGGTACGTCAAGGCCGGCACAGCTCCCAAGCTGGTGGTCCCAGGCGTCGCGGTCGGAGCCCTGGCGATCTCGTCGTTGGGCGAGAGGCTCTGGGTCGGCACGGGAAACAGTCTTCGGGGCTACTGGATTGCTGCCAACCCTCAGGCCCCTTACCTGCTGGGCACTTTGGATGCGGGCGGGCCGGTTTTCGACATCGTGAGCTCGGCAGACGGACAGTGGGTCTTTGCGTCGGTGCCGAGCGCGGATGTCCTGTTGAAAGTGCGCGCCGCCGATTTGAAAGTGATGCGCTCGTTCAAGGATCTTCAGCAGCCCAGGGCCCTCGCCTTTGGGCCGTGACACCTCAGGGAGCGCAAACGGAAGCGCCTGACTCGCCAATCGCCTGGCACGAGTAGCCGGGCCGGCACTCTGAGGAACGGACGCAGCTCGCCAGACAGCGGCCCGAGCTGTCAGACGGCTCTCCAATCTGGCCCCGTGGAGTGCACGCCGAGCCGCTCGGACATCCATTCCAAGCGGTGGGCGGAGTGGGAAAGCAGATTTTCGTGCAGTAGCCACCGGGATAAAACAGTCTGCCATCGGAGCTCTGGGTTTTGCATTGTGCGCCGTCGAGGTCTTGGCATTGCGACGCCTGAGTGCACATCTGGCCCACCGGGTTCACTCTCGCGTCGAGCGTTCCTGCATCCAGGACCTTCGGCGCGGGAAGGGGACCACAGGCCACCGCAGCCGCGATCAAGGCTGTTTCCCATGGCGGCGTTGGCGGCGGATTTCGAAGTCGGGACCTTCTACGTCGCCTTCGCTGGAGCGAGCCTCAACGCAAACGTATTTCCGTGGACGATGCCTTCGACCCTGGACGCAGGGTCGCAGACGATCAGCGGAGTCGGCTTCTCGCCTGAGCTCCTTCTCCTCGGCTCGACCGGACACACTCTGACCGCGCTGCCGGGAATGGGCGCCGACTTCAACTTCAAGATGTCAGCCGCCCATCGGGACGGGTCGCAGTGGGTCAGCGGCAGCTCATCTCGGAGCGGTTCGACCTCGAACAGCGCGCGTTGGCAGCTGGGAAACCGGCTTCTGCTCGGTGGCGATTTAGGCTCGCCCCCCTATTACGACGTCCGCTTCAATCGGATGACCCCGACGGTTTTGTCGTCGACTACCTGCTGTCTTCCGGCAGCCCGGGAAAGATTCACACCCTGGCCCTTTCCGGCCTCAAGGCGAAGCTCGGAATTTTTCAGAAGACAACCGGCGCGGCGCCGTTGACCCAGGGCCTGTCTGGATTGGGCTTTCGTCCCGAGCTCGTCATTCTCTTCCGCGCGATGGACGTGAACGCAGTGCCGATCGCAGCGGGGGCAGGGCACTGGCTGGGCGCGGCGACAGCAACGAGCGTCGCCTTCGGCGGTATGAGTCAGCCTCGGGGTGGGGCGCCCATCGTCGTCGAGTCGACCGACAGCGATGCGCAGGTCTTCCAGAAGCTCGACGGTCCGACTGGAAGTGTCGACGCCCAGGCGACGGTCGCGTCGTTCGACAGCGACGGGTTTACGCTGCGTTGGAACCTCAATGATCGTGGGGTTGAGGCGCCGCCGTCGGAAATCTTCGCGAAGCCACGGCGAGCGCGTCCACAAGGCGTGATCTCTGCGCTCGGCTGTAGTGGAATCCCCCGCTCATGCTTCGAACCCGCTTTCACGTCTGCCGGAAGGCCTGAAAATGATCGGACCGCAGACAACGCTTCACGATGGCGACGATACCGACTCGGGAACGAACGACGCCGGCCTGGACGTAAGGCTGCTCGTCTTTTCAGGCGAGACGGTCACCGCCCACCCTTTGCCTCCGGGCGGCCAGCTGGTGGTGGGGCGCGCCGACGATTGCGACATTCAGATTGACGTCCCGGCGTTGTCGAGAAAGCACGCGCTGATTCGCGTCGGGCCTCCACTCACGGTCGAAGATCTGGGCAGCGTCAATGGCACCCGGTTGCGGGGCGAGCGGCTGGTCTCAGGCACCCGCGCGACGCTGCGGCCCGGTGATGCGATCGAGGCCGGGCCCCTGACGATCGTCGTTCAGCGCGACAAAGCCGCGGTCGATGCCCGCCCCCGCCGCCTGTGGACCCATGGGTATTTCGAAGGGCGCCTCGAGGAAGAGTGCGCGCGCGCCGAGACGTCTGGCGTCGCGTTCTCGGTGCTGCGGCTGAAGCTTCAGGGGACCTCGTCGCCCCAGACGGTGCAGGACGCGATGGCCGAGCTCTTGGCTCCGACCGACCTGATCGCCTCTTACGGCCCGGGCGAATACGAGGCGTTGATCGCCGGCGGAAATCCTGAGGCGCTGATCCAGAAGCTGTCGCTGGCCCTGGACAAGCGTGAAGCCGAGGTGCTGATCGGCGCGGCCACCTTCGGCAAAGACGGCAGAGATCCCGACACCCTTCTCTTCGAAGCCAACCGGCGCGTCGAGGTCGAGAAGGCCACCGGAGAGCGGGTGGCCCATGGCCATGTCTCGGTCAAAGGCGTCGTCGTCGCCGACCCGCAGATGATTGCGCTGCATGCCCTGGTGAAGAAGGTCGCCGTCGCCGACATCACCGTCCTGCTGCTGGGCGAGACCGGAGTCGGAAAGGAGATTTTTGCCGAGGCCCTTCACGCCGCCTCACCCCGCGCCGGCAAGCCGTTTCAGAAGTTCAACTGCGCCGCATTCACCGACACCCTGCTCGAGAGCGAGCTCTTCGGGCACGAGAAGGGGGCCTTCACCGGCGCAGTGAAAGCGAAGATTGGGCTCATCGAAAGCGCCAACGGGGGCAGCGTCTTGCTCGATGAAGTCGGCGAGATGCCGCTCGCGACGCAGTCCAAGCTGCTGCGGGTGCTCGAAGCGAAGGAAGTTCTGCGGGTGGGAGATGCGCGCCCGCGCCCGATCGACGTTCGGTTCATCGCCGCCACCCACCGCGACCTCGAAGCCCAGATTGAGAAGGGACACTTCCGGCAAGATCTGTTTTTCCGGCTGAACGGAATCTCGCTGATGATTCCTCCGCTGCGCGAGCGGATGGCCGAGCTCGAAAGCCTCGCTCGACACTTCATTGGGCGCGCGGCGAAGCAGTTCGGGAAAAACCCCGCGCCGACGCTGACCCCTCAGGCCCTGGCGATGCTCAAGGCCTACCGGTGGCCCGGCAACCTGCGCGAGCTGCGCAACATGCTCGAACGCGCAGTGCTGCTGGCGAACGACAAGCTGATTGGGCCGGACGACTTGCCTTTGGACAAGCTGACCAGCACTCCGCTCACCCGCTCGGCCAGCGACGCCCCCACCGGCGCCGCGCCCGAAGTCGACGCCGAACGGTCGAAGATCATCGCCGCGCTCGAGTTGCACGGGGGCAACCAGACGCTGGCCGCGCGCGCCCTGGGAATTTCAAGACGCACGATGCTCAACCGCCTCGACGCCTACGCCATCCCCCGGCCTCGCAAAGGCAAATGACTATTTGTTCGGCGGCAGCTCGAGCCGGACCAACGTCACTTCGTTCGCCTTCACCATCACCGGCTTCTCGACCCCCTTGAATTTCGGTCGTTCGATCCGAACCTGGTGCGGCCCTTCGGTCATCTGCAGCGAGCACGGGGTGTTGCCCGCAGGCTTGTCATCGATGAACAGCGAACAGCTGATGGTCAGGCCTTTGAGAGTGGTGACCACCCGCAGCTCGCCCGATTCCATCATCGTCGACTCGGAATCCGAAGTCGGAGGCCCGGATCCGTCTTCCGGCTCGTCTTCGTCACTGGTTTCGCGGTTGGCGTCGCGGTCTTGCCCGGTGTCATGCGCCGCCCCGGGGAGCACCGCGTGGGTCGCATTGCTGCCCTCGAGCATCTCTACGTCGTTCGAGTTCGCCATCGGAATTTCCGACGAGGCCGGCCCGCCCTTCGGCCGCTGCAGCTCGCGGGTGTCCGAAGTCCCGGTGGCTTTCATCGACTGGGTGGTGGCCCGGGTCGACTTGACGGCGATCGGAACTGAAGCGGTTCCCCCCCGCGACGCGACCCGTTCTCGTTCTTTGCGAGCCGCCTTTTCTTTGTCTTTGTGCCGCGCCTTCTCGGCTTCCACTTCGAGAAAAGCAAACGCCACCTTCGGGTCGATCTTCTCGGACTGGCCGAAGAACGCTTCGAGGTCGGCGTAGAACTCGGTCGCGCTCTGGGGGCGCTCTTCCCGCGTCTTCCCCATTCCCCGCATCAGCGCTTTCGCCGCGTCCTTGCTGACGTTCTTGGCGACCAGCGAAGCGTCCGGAGCCGGCTGGGTCCGATGTGCATAGAGCACCTCGAAGTTGCTGGTGCCCTGGAACGGAGGCTTGCCCACCAGCAACTCGAAGGTCATCGCCGCCAGCGCGTACACGTCGGTGCGCTTGTCGATTTCTTCGGTGCCGGTGATCTGTTCGGGCGACATGTAATAGGGCGTTCCCACCATCGCGCCGGGCTTGGTGAGGCCGGGGTTCGATTTGTCGCGGACCACTCCGAGATCGAGAATGGTGACGTGGCCGCCGGGCCCGACGAAGACGTTCTGGGGCTTCACGTCGCGGTGCACCAGGCCATGGTGATGAATGAACGAGAGGCCGGCCGAGATTTGCTTCACCACCGCCATCGTCTCGCCCGCGGTGAGCTTGCCGCCCTTGTGCTTGAGCACGTCGTAGAGCGTCATTCCCTCGAGGTATTGCATCACGATGTACGGCAGCGCCCCGCGGCGGCCGACGCCCGAAATCTGAATGATGTTCGGGTGGCGCAGGGTGGTCATCAGCGTCGCTTCCCGCTCGAAGCGCGCGAGGACCTTCGGCTTGCGACAGTGCTCTGGGGCGAGGATCTTGATCGCGACCGTCTTGTTCTGCTTGATGTCGCGGCCCTTGAAGACGCTGCCCATCGCGCCCTGGCCGATGCGGGTCTCGATCAGCCAGCGATCTTCGAGCATGTCCCCCGGTGCGATGAGGAAGACGACCGTGTTCTCGTGTTTGTCCGTTTCATTCGCCAAGGGGGGCTCGAGTCGACTTCATACGCCTGCGTTGAGCAAGGCGGCCGCGTTGTTCGAGGTGACCCGCGCCACGACCGCCCGGGACAACCCCGCCTGTTGCAGCAGGTGGGCGGTGCGGGCCAGGCCCAGAATGTCGGCGGCCCCAAACCCTGCAGCGGTCGACAGGGCCAGGCCTTCGGCGCCCAATTTCTTCACCAGCGCGACGGCCTCTTCCGCGCGCAGCCCGTCAGGATGCACCGTGAGGCCTGCCGTGTAGCCGCAGGCGCGAATCAACTTCACGGTGGCGCCCACCGCTCCGTCGACGAGCACCCGGGTGGGATCCACGTTGCTGGCCTTGAGCAGCTGCAGCGCGCGGCGGGTATTGACCTCCCGCCCCGGGCCCCAGGTGTTCACCCACA
>JAYVCD010000237.1:0-15909 GCA_043750125.1 Archangiaceae bacterium
CCGTTGATCCCGAGAGCAGTCGGTCCGTTGATCCCGAGAGCAGTCGGTCCGTTGATCCCGAGAGCAGTCGGTCCGTTGATCCCGAGAGCAGTCGAGGGACGCTCGTTTTTCTTTGGCGTGCTGCTGCTGCTCACCCTGCTTCCGGCGGCCGCCTTTGCGCAGCGCGAGACGACGCGCGACTCGCTGGACCGGCTGGAAGAAACGCTGACCCTGCGGCTCGAGGCAGGCACCGGGCTGGTGATCAAAGACCTCGTTCCGGCGATCGTCGTCAGCGTCAACCCGGCGTTCGAAGAGACGAAGGCCTGGTTTCCCACTGCCGCGCTCGCCACCCTGGTTCGGGTCTTCGGAGCCGCGGGCCTTCGCTCGTGCGAGGCGTGCCGCGCTCCCCGGCTGTACATGGCCGACGGAAAGATCGAGCACATCACCACCAACCTCGGCACTCCTGAGATTACCCGCCTGGACGACATGGTCCGGGGGAAGGGAGCCCCGGCGCGGACGGCGATCTGGTTGGACGAGACGGCCGAAGGCGTGAGCATCCGGATCATCGACCTGCGCAACAGCCGGATCGTGATGGCCGAGAACTTCGACCCTTCGCTGACCGAGCCGGCGCAAACCGAGAAGAACCTGGCGCTCGCCCGCGAGCTCGACCGGCGCGCGCGGGGCAACAGCATCACCCAGGCCTTCGTCGACGTGACCGTCTTCCCCAATCAGCACATCTCGTTCGATTGGGCCGAGCAGTGGGGCGACAACAACACCAACCTCTCGGGCTTTACGATTTCAATCCTGGATCCGGTGGTGGGCGTCGGCGGCTCGTACTACCGGGTGCTCCCGTTCGCCTTCAACCTGATGGTCGGAGCGAAGGTGCTGCTCAGCGTACCGACCGGGTTGGTGCGCGCTCTGAGCCCGAACTCAGGCAACGTCATCGACCCGCTGCTGACCGGAGTCTTCGTGGTTCGGTTTCCGTTCGGCCGTTCGAACTACGGAATCGCGCTGACCGTGTCGACCAACGGGAAGGTCGGACTTGGATTGTCCTTGTTGAACATCTCTTTGCTGCCCTTCTTGCCATGAACCGAACCCTGCTCATCTGTCTTGCCTTGTGCAGTGGTTGCGCTGCTCGCAACTACACCTACTACCTGATTGAACCGGCGCCGACGAAGCACCCGGCGCTGAAGGAAGAAGGCACGTTGACCCGCCCGTTCGGCTTCGGCTCGACGACCGCGATGAAGGTCCGCTGGAACGACGGGAACCTGATCACCGAGGTCGACATTCCGATGCTCGCGACCGGGCAGCGCATCGTGGTCGAGCACGGTGCGGGCAGCCGCGATGTGAAGACCATTCCTCCCACCCGCGTCGTCGCTCCGCCCCCGACGGCCGCCGACGCGTCGCTGATCGAGGCCTACCGTGCGCGAGGCTTGCGGGTCGATGACACCGCGCCCGAAGTCAGCATCAGCCGGGCCCGAACGCTGATGCAGGAAGCCACCAAGACCGGCAACTATTCGCTCGCGCTCGAGTGGTGCGAGACGGTGTTGCAGCGGTACAAATCGCACCCGGAATTCTTGCGCGCGAAGGCCTCGCTGCTGTTGATGATGGGGGAACGCGACAAGGCGATCGAGGTCTACGAGCAGGTCGAGACGATCGAAAGCGATCCCACGGTGCGCAAGAAGCTCGAAGAACTCCAAAAGCAGCAAAAGTAAAAGGGAAACCAACAATGCAAATCATCGGATTCATCTTGTTGGGCTTTGTCGTCTGGCTCGGCTTCTCGGACCGCGGCGACGCGACCGTCATTTCGGCATTCGACGGCCACGCGCTGACCATGGTGCTCGCGGGCTCGATCGCCGCAGTGTTGATCAGCTCGAGCAGCACCACTGCGCTGCGCACGCTGCTGTGCCTGCGAGAGTTCATTCCCGGCCTGCGGTTGATCGGCAAGGCGACGAAGGAAATGGAAACCGAGCGCGACCAGCTGTACGCGATGTGGCGCGAAGGCAAGCGCAGCGGGGCGCTGTCGATCGCCGAGAAGAGCCGCTTTCCCGCGGTGAAGCAGATGGTCGATCTCATTCTCAACCGGTCTCCCGAGGTCGCCAGCGCGAAGGTCTTCCTCGAGCTGCGCCACGAAGAGCTGCTGCGGTGGCAGCCGGCGGTCAACAACTGGGAAATGCTCTCGAAGCTCGGCCCTGCGATGGGCATGGTCGGGACCATCACCGGCATGATCCAGATGTTCCGCAACATGAGCGCGGACAACCTGAACATCGGCGCCTCGATGTCGCTGGCGCTGCTGGCCACCCTGTACGGGGTCGCGTTCGGCGCGGGCATGGCCGGGCCGATCGGCCACTTCCTCAACGGACTGCTCGACGAGCGGCTGGGCTTTCTCGAGCGGTGCGAGAAGAGCGTCAACGAGCTCGTCGCCCGTGGCGGAGCGTGATCCGTGCAACGGCGCGCGAAGGGACATGAAGAGAGTTGGCTGCTCAGTTACGCAGACCTGATCACCAACCTGCTGCTGTTCTTCGTCGTGCTGCTCAGCGCGGCGCAGCTGAACAAGAGCCGAATGCAGCAGATCGTCAAGAGCATCTCGGGCGCTGAACAGCCGGCGAGCCTCGAGTCGATTCGAAAAGAAATCGACGCGCAGATCGCGAAGAAGGAACTGCAGCAGCTGGTGCAGACCACGCTGACCGCCGAAGGGCTCGAGCTGTCGTTGAATTCCGGGCTGGTGTTCGATTCGGGGAAGGCCGTCATCCGTTCCGAGTTCGACAAGACCGTCACCTCGATGCTGCAGGTCCTGGTCCCGTACTCGACGAAGTACAACTTCGCCGTCGAGGGCCACACCGACCCGACTCCGATGCTCAGCGGCGGCAGCAACTGGGATCTTTCCAGCGGTCGCGCGATCGTCGTTCGCCAGCGACTGGAAGACATCGGCATCGTGCGCACCCGCATTCGGGTCGAGGGTTACGCGGACACCAAGCCGCTGCCCGAAGAGCAACTCAAGGGGCTTTCCCCCGAAGAACGCCTGGCCCGGCATCGCCGCGTCGTCGTGAGGATCTACTGATGAGACCTTCAATTTTTCTGCAGTCGCTGATCTTGCTGTTCGCGCTGCCGCTGAGCGCCGGCGCCCAGTCGACCGCGATTCCGGTGCCTGAGAAGCACATTCCCGGTCCGGTGCTGATGGACCTTCGCGCGCTCGAGAGTCAGTTTGATCTCTTCTTGAGCCGCGACTGCGCCCCCGAGCGGTGCGTCTCGAAGGGCTGTACCTACCGGGACCACGCGGTGGTGGATCTTCCCCGCGGCTCTTCCCTTCCCGGGCTGGGCCAGAACGAAGGGCTCGGCGCGGTCGCTCCTCAGGAATACCTGACCCAGGCGCGGTGCGAGTTCGCCCACGAGAAATCGATTTCCGCCAAGGACGTTCAGGCGTTGGTGAAGCGGCTCGAACAGCGGCTGTCGAAAGGCTGGCTGCAGGTCACCGTCAGCCGCCAGGTGCTGGAGCCGATTTCGCCTGCGCTGGCGATTTCGCCCCCGCAACTTCCCGACCCCGCGCTGGCGGCGAAGGTCGAGCCCCCGCCTGCCCTCGCCCCCCCTCCGGCCAAGTGGGAATGGGACGTAGCGCTGCGCGAGCTGTGGGTCGGGTTGCTGCCGCACTTCTCGTGGATGATTGCCCTGCTGTTGGGCACCCTGGCGACGCTGGCCATCATCTGGGGCGGCCGCCGCCTGGGCCGCGAATCGCTGGAAGAGAAGGCGATGCTGGCGCAGCTGGCCGCAGGGGACACCCAGGAAAAGAAAGAAGAGCCCGCGCTGGCGGTGATTCCGCTTCCCACCGAAGGCGAAGATCAGCTGAAGCTTGCGGGCACGAACGAAGAGCAGGGGTTCATCACCGAGCAACAGCGGTTGTGGAACGAGCGCATCGCCCAGACCGAGCTGGGCAAGGACGAAGGCGGAGTGGTCGAGCTGCTTCGCGCCTGGCTCAAGGCCGGTGAGTTTGCCTATCTGGCGAAGGCGATCTTCGTCTTCGGAGAACGGCTCTCGCTGGCGTTCTCTTCCGACGGGCAGCTGGCGGTGCGGAAGGTCGAATTTGCCGAGTACCTCAAGGATCTCGATGAGAAGCAGCTGCCGACCGACGCCGAATTCTTCCGGGTGCTCAACCACCACGCGATTTCGTCCTCGCTGCTCGCGCAGTCGGACGCAGAGAGCTACCGCAGCCTTCGCGAAGAGTTTGGGGCCGACGGGCTGGCCCACCTGATCGAGAGCCTGCCGGCACGAAATGGAGCGCTGCTGTTCGCGATGGTGCCTTCCGATTGCCAGCACGAAGTGTCGCGCGCGCTGTCCCAGGACCTGCGGTTGCAGGTGGCCACCCAGCTGCTGGTGTCGAACCGGATCAGCAATGAAGAGCGACAGCACCTGTTCGAGACGCTCGACAACGCGCGGGCGGGGCTGCCTTTGCAGATGCCGGCCGAGAGCAGCTCGCACGAGATCATGGACCGCGGGCGCGAGTTTGACGCCGCCGGGGCCTTGTCCGTTCTGTGCTCGCACCTGGATCCCGAGGACCGGAAAGCGGTCTTCACCCGGGCGCTCAACCGCGCCAGCGGCACCCACCCGTTCTGGTACGAAGAGATTCTCTACCCCGACATGCTGTTGAAGCTGCCGACCGAGTTGCAGGCAGACCTGCTGCTCGAGGTCGACATTCGGGCGCTGGCGGGTTGGACCTCGATGCAATCGGCGGCCTGGCAGGAAGGGTTCCTCTCACGCCTTTCGCCCACGCTGAACAACGCGATGCGGGCCAACCTCGGGGTCGGCTCGCGCGCCAATCAACTGCAGCAGGCGCGACGCGGGCACTCCGAGCTGGTCAGCGGGGTGAAGAAGCTGGTCGCGCGCGGCAAGGTCTCGTTCGCCCAGATCCTCGCGTAATGAAGACCTTCGGCCCGCTGGGAATGCTCCTCGTGCTCTGCGCCTGCAACAAGGTGCCGATCATCGACATCCACGCGGGCTTTGCTCTGGCCGATGCCACCTGGTTCGAGGACGAGCAGACGCTGTTCATCTTCTACAAGGTCAATGCCGAGCAGGGGCTGGGGCCCGACAGCCAGATTGAAGTCACCTGGCGCACCGACGACGTAGAAGTTCCGTGGACGGCGGTCGAGACCTTGACCCCGATTCACACCCACATTCCGGTCGACTGCGGTCCGCACACGATGTGCGGCAGCACCAGCCTCAAGATCCAAAGGGTGCCGAGGCTGGTCGGGGTTCGGCTTCGCTATCACAAGGAAGGCTCGGTCTTCCTCACCGCCCCGGTCACCTACAACATCATCGGCACCGGCCCCGCGTTCACCCACCGCAGCCTGATCGTCTACGGGGTCTTCGAGCGGGCCAACAACACGGTGCAGTGGCGCGCGCGTCACCAGTTTCCCACCCTGCGCAACGAGGACGTGCAGGGCCTGGGGTTGCTGCGGGACTTCCGGATTACGGATCCGCGGTACGGCTCTGTCGTCGCACCGATGGGCAACCCTTACGGCTACGCGTCCGCGGCCACCTGCCCCACCACCCTGACCGCCTTGAGCTGGGGGCCGGTCGCGACCAATGGGCGGGCGATCTTCGATGTGAACAAGCTGCCGCTGGAAGCCTCGACCGCCCCCGGAATCTGCGCGCAGTCGGTGGTGACCGACGCGAAGGGCACGTTCGAGGCGGTGGCGATTGCGCGCAAGAATCCCGATGTCCACCCGGCTTTCCCGGTGTTGCGCACTCCGATTCGCGCCAATACCGAGGTGGGGTTTCTGCTTCGGCCGTGCATGCGGGAAATTTCGAAGGTCCACCTGTCGATGCAGGTGCAGCGGTTGATGCTCGAGGGCGCTCCGGAAATCTGCATCGACGACTTCAAGAACCCGGCGTTTGCCGATTCTCTCGCGGCGAGGCTTCGGTTGAAGATCGACGAAGTGCGCGCCGCGGGAAAGGACATGGTCCTCACGCTCGCGCTGCACCACGACGATTCCAAAGGAGAGCTGGGCCTCGCGGTCGAGAAGGCGCTCGAGCAGATTCTTCCCTTCGAGCGGGACAAGACTTCGCCGCGGGTCAGTGGGGCGTTCGTCTTCGACAGTCTGAAGTACGCGATCGTGAGCCCGACGATGCGCTCGCTGGTGCTGTGGTGCCCAGCGAGCATCGATGCGGTCGACCTCGACAAGATCCCCGATGAGGCCCAGCGCTCGTGTCCCCTGGTGCCCGATTTTCCGGACCTGAAGCTCGGGCCCTTCAAGTTCAGCAACCTGCCGATCCTCCCCAGTCGGCCGCAGTACCTGACCTTCATCGCAAAATATTCCGAAGCGCAGGCCGGGAAGATGCTCGAGCTGGGCTTCCTTGCTCCAGAGCGAACGCCGATTTCACAGAACGTTCAGCTCGGCGAATTTGGGGTGGCGAGCTTCTTCAACAATGAGCGGCTCACGGCCGCGCCCACCGACGCCTTCTCGTTCTGCGCCGGCGGCGACCCGCTGTCCTCGAACGTCGTGTTTCGCAGCGCGTCCTTTCCGGCGCCGCAGCCGATTTCGAGCCTGCCGGAATTTCACAAGTTCGCTCCGGCGAGCGCGTACGAAATTGGCTTGTTCTGGAATTTCCCTTTCCTGTTGAAGGCGAAATACGAGTTCGTGGTCGCAGGCGCGGCGACCGCATTCTCAGTCACGGTTCCGTTCGGGATCACCGACGTGGCCCATAAAAATTACGCCAGCGAGCTGTGGACCGCCGCCGAGTTCCCGGTGGCGAAGACGCTCGGGCAGTGCACCCGCTACTGCGATCACCCGACCTTCGACACGGGCGGGGTCTACAACGTCGCCGCGACGTATCGCGAGGCGTTCGCCGCCCAGTGCTACGACCCGCTGTACCCGACGCCCGCGGACGGACCCTTTCCCCGTGATCCGTAGCGTTCTGCTCGCAGTGGTCCTGGCCCTGCCGCCGGCATTTGCCGCCGACGGCCCCCGCGTGCCCCAGGCTCAGCCGCCGCCCGAAGGGAAGCTCGCACCGAAGCAGGAAGACACGAGCATCGAGCGGTACCGGACCCCGTTCCAGGTGCTCAGTGAAAGCACGATTGGGCTCGCGTCCCGGGCGGTGCTCTTCGATTGGCGCAAGAGCACCGTCGCGGCGGGTTTGACCACCGGAGCCCTGCTCGAATTGAACAATTTCTACAGCACCCGGCTGGGCGGCTTCGTGCGGATGCCGGTCGGCAATCTGACCGCTGAGCTGGCCGTGACCCGGGTGTTCACCTGGGGCAGCGACAGCTCGGAAAAACTGTCGCTGACCCCGTATCGCCAGTCGGGGCGTCCGAGCCGCATCGAGCTCGAGGTGAACCTGGCCTACGCGTTGTTGGAAGGAGTGGGAACCCCGCGGCTGGGACTGCTGCCCAGCGCCGAGCTGGTGTTCTCGATCGACGTAGGGTTTCGGTACCTCTACTACCCGGGCGCATTGGGGAAGGCGAACGCCGGCCAGGTGGTCGAGGCGATCTTCGCTGCCAAGATTTCTGAGCGCGAGCTCGACTACCTCGAGCGCGAGCGACTTCCCGGAATGCAGATCGACGCGGGCCGGTACGGCTTGCTGGCCGGGTTTGCCCTGGACCTCTACTTCCGCACCGGGATCTTCCTCGAGCCGAAGGTGATGCTCGCGATTCCGGTTCTCTCAGGCCTCAGTGGCTCGCGGCTCGGGTGGTGGTGGGAATTGTCGATGGCGCTGGGCGTGTCGTTGTGACGAGCTGGCTGTTCCTCGCGCTGGTGCTGTCGACCGGGGCAGAGCAGAGCGAGCCCGACCCTTCGAACCAGACCCTGCTTTTCTACAACGCCCGAATGGCGATGCGAGAAGGGCGGCCGGCGGACACGCTGAAGCTGTGGCTGCTGCGAAACAGCATTGCCGAGCAGGGGTTCATTGGCAGCAACGACGAAGAGTTCCGCTCGGTGGTCTGGGCGGCGCTCGGGAGCCTGGGCCTGTGCCAGGACGGTTTCGCCAAAGACGTAGAGGGCGGAGCGGGCCTGTGGCCGCTGTCGCTTCACAACTGGGTGCTCTACTCGTCGCGGGGAATCCCTCCGGGGCCGCGCAACCCGTACGACGCTTTCGAGGCCGCGCGGCAGCAGCGGTTCATTTCACTGCACAGCGTGCTGTCGATCGCCGAGCTGCGCACGGTGAGCTTCTTCCGCAAGTCGTGCTTCTTGCCTGAGACGACGCTGATTGCCCTGGGGAAGTCTCCCTCGCTGGATCTGACCGACCGGCTCTCGACCGGCCCTTTCTTGCGGCAGCTGCTGGTGTTGTCGTTGAAGACCCTGGTGCGCGAGAAGGTGCAGAGCGTGAGCGCGATCGAGGCTCGGATCTTCGACCTCGACCTCGCGATGGCCCAGATGCTCGAACGGAAGGCGCGGCGGGCGGGAATGGCAGCGAAGCAGCGCGCCAGGACCCTGGGGATTTCTGAAGCCGGAGCCGGCGAAGCCCGCGAGCAGGCGGCGCAGTGGCCGGCCCATTCGGCGCAAGCGGCCTTCTTGCGCAAGAGCCTCACCTGGGACTCGAGCGAGTGGCTGACCTTGAACCGACAGCGCCGGCTCTTCCTCTACGCCCAGGCCAAGGCGTTCTCTACCCCGGCCCAACCGCCCGACCCGCTGGTGCTCTCGCTGATCGACTCGCTCATCGACCGCAACGAAGGCGCCGAGCTGGAGTCGTGGATTGGGAATTTCGATGCGAAAGATTCCGCGACACGGCGCACGGCGCTCACCTCGGGAGAACGGGGAAAGCGGTTGCTCGAGCTCGAGCCCGCCAGCGGCTTTCGGGAAAGAGCGACGATTGCAATGCACCGAGGGGTCGAATTCCTCGAGGCGGGGTCGATGCAGGAAGCGCTGCGCTCGTTCGCGTACGCGATGGCGAAGTCCGAAGAGTCGCGCGACGCCGCGGTGACGTTGTCCCTGGCCCGGCGTTGGGTGTCGTACGTGCTGTCGCGCTACGAGACGAACGAGCAGGTGATTGCGACGCTGAAGGCGCTGGTGCCGCGACAAGAATACAACCTGGTGATCGAAGATTTGATCTGGCGGGCGGCGCTGCGCGCGGACGAGAAGTCGTTTGACCTGGTGGTGGCGAGCCTTCAGCGCGGCAGCGCACTGGACGCCCGGGTCGCGCGGCTTCGATTGCTCGCGCAGGGAAAGCAGGGGGCGCTGGGCACGGACCTGCGCGACGCGACGGTCGACGAGCCGCATCTGGCGCTGCGTTTTGCGCGGCAGTTGCTCGAGAAGCTGGAAGCCGAAGACGTGGACGTGCGCCGTGCGAACATTCCGATGCTCAAGCTGTTGCGACAGATCTTCGACTCGTTGATCACGTCGAAGGCGAAGGCCCAGGCTCGCGCGGCAGAAGAGTTGATCGCGCGCGCCCAGGGCATTCTCGAAGGCTTGAGCCTGTTCGACAATTCGACCGTGGGAAAAGCGCGCGAGCTCTCGCCGCGACACGAGACCTTCGCCGGGAACATTCGGCTGGCTCCTTCCGACCCGTTGCCGTGGCCGTTCGAGACCCCGGTCGCCGAGGCGCCCTCGCCGTTCACCCCGCTGGTGCTGCGGCCGGTGGAATGGCGCGACCCCAAAGGGGCGCTGGTGTTCGGCTGGAAGGTCACCGATTGACTCCTAAGGAAATGCATCAGGCGATGAAGGCGCGCAAGCAGGAGCTGCGCACGGCCCTGCGGGCGATGCGGAAGGCGGCGCGCGAGAAGATGGACCAGAACCCCGCGGTGCAGCGCGCGAAGGCCCGGCGGCGGCGAATACGGCGAGCGATTGGAATTGCGATCGGGGTGCTGCTGCTGTTGCTCATCCGCTGCGACTGCGGGCCCGGGGTGCCACCGGAAGGGCCGAAGGTCGAGGCCCCGGCGCCCAAAGAGCTCAAGCCGAAGAAGACGGTCACGGTGCGGGTGGGGCCGAAGAAGCCGCTCCAGGGCGACGGGACGAAGCAGAACCGCGGCGGCCTCGGCATCGGAGCTCCGGCGGCTCCGACGTGGATCGACCAGTTTCAGGTGCAGGTCGCCGCGAGGAGCCCGCGACTGGCGTTGTGCTTCACCGGAATCGATCGGCCGGGGGCGCTGCGGTGGTCGGCCTCGGTCAACCCCCAAAGCGGCGCGGTGTCGGATCACGAGCTCGAGCCGGTCGGGCAGAGCAGCGAGCTGTCGACCGAGCAGCGCGAGTGCGTGGTGCGGGTGCTCTCGAGCCCCGTCTACAAGCTGACGGCTCCGGAGAAAGAGGCGCTGCCGAATCGGGTCAGCCTGGTGATCGAGTTCTGAAACTCTAGAAGTCGCCTTTGACCCCGAGGTTCACCTGCCCCTTCCAGACACTGAAGGAAGGGCGCAGTGAGAACGCGCCGTCCGAATTCGACGCGCCCAGCTCGTAGCCCGCCAGAGCTCCGGCCAGCGGCAAGGTCATCGCGGCCGCCTCGCCGAGCCGGGGCATGAACATCAAAACGACCAGGGCCGTGGTCGCTCCGAGGCCCATCCCGATTCCCATCCCGGACAGCGAGCCGTCGCCGTCCAGCGCTTCGCCGACCCCGTAGACCCCCGTCCCCGCCCCGAGCCCGAAGCCGGCTTGTAGACCTGCAGCACCCGGGGTGGGGCAGTTGGGAAGAATGCCGCCCGGGCACGGCACGAGACCGCCGATGCCGCTCTGCTGCCCGACGACTCCGCGGGCCAGGCCCAGACCCATTCCGGCGGCGCCCTGGATCAGGAGCCGAGTCGCGGTGAACTTTTACCCCAAATCAAGACGCGAGAGCGTTGAAAGTGTTGCGTGAGGGCTTCCAGTTCTGATTGACTCTTTTCTCGCCAATGCCCGCACTGCGAAGTCACGAAGACCTCTGGGCGCGGGCCAGTCCCTGGGTCGTCCGTGCCGTTTCGTATCGTCGAAGGAAGCGGCCCGTTCCAACTGCAACACGTCCGGCCGCGGTTCCGTAGGCAGCTTCGAGGACTCGCCTACCGACCCTTCGCCCCTTCTCCGCGCAAGATCAGGCAGGTGCTGCTCGCCTTGGCGACCAACTTCTCGTCGGGCACGGACACCACTTCGCACTCGAGGTAGACCATCGCCTTCCCGGCGTGCACCGCCCTGGCGCGCGCCTCGAGCGTGGCGTCCCGAACCGGGCGCAGGAAGTTGATTTTCAGCTCGAGGGTGGTGAACGACTCGCCTTCCGCGAGCAGCGAGACGCACGCCATGCCCATCGCTCCATCTGCGAGATCGCAAAGAATCCCGCCGTGCAGCGTGCCCATCGGGTTGGCGTGGCGGGCGAGCCGGGCCTCCAACTTGAACACTGCAGCGCCCTTCTCGACCGAGACGGGCTCAAACCCAATCGTGACCGCCACCGGAGGCGGCAGCGTCATCGGAAACTCCGGAACCTTCTCGCCCTTCAACAAACGCTGAATTGCCTCGAGTGGAATAATGGGGTGTCTCCTGTAAATGACGCCGCATAGCATCGGGTGTTGCGCTTTGTGCATCCCCGTTGTGTCTAGCCAGAAAGCTTCCTCCCATTTCGTCCACTCTCCTCTCTGGTGAACCCTTGAAAACGACCAAAAAACCGCCGACCCGCACGCTCAACCCGATTCGGAACCCGGGAAAGACCGGCAAAGGGGCAACCAAGCCGGAAGCCAAATCGAAGAAAGCCGGCTGGAAAGCCGAGCATCCGCTGAACCCGATGCCCAACCGCAAGGTCCCCACTCACCCCCTCAACCCGATCGCGCAGCCTCCCGTTCCGGCCAAGCCGATTGTCATGGTGAATCCGATCGCCCAGCCTCCCGTTCCGGCCAAGCCGATTGTCTCGGTGAACCCGATGCCGCAGCCGGCGAAGAAAATTGAGTACTACAAGTAGCTCGAGTGCTCGACCTCAGGTCTGTCCATCGGGTGACTCGACGGGTGCACCTGCGTTTTCAAGCAGAGGCGCTGCCCGAGACCTTGAGCGAAGAAGCCTTCGCTCGCTTTGATCCATCGGTCTATTCGAGCCAGACGTTGGCGTGGGCGCGCGCCGCGTGGGAATCGCGGCTGTGCGACGAGTACCGTTCGCAGGTCGCGCTCACGCTGCTGCTCGCCGACTTGACCCAGGAAGGTTTCGCGATCGACGTGCTCGGCGCTGCGATTCGCGTCGTCCGCGACGAAGCCCGGCACGTCGAGCTGTGTCGCCGAATGGTCCGGGCGCTCGGCGGCAGCGATCTGATCGACGCAGAAGTCGCCCACGTCAGCGCTGAAGGCGACACCGGCCTGACGCGGGTGCTCGACCTCTCGCTGGGGTTCCTCTGCATCGGCGAGACGCTGTCCGCGCGGTTGATCGCCGCGGTGCGGGCCAATGCCAAAGACCCGCTCGCCCACGCGGTGCTGACCCAGATGCTGGCCGACGAATCGATTCACGGACAGTTCGGCTGGACAGTGCTCGAGCTCATCACTCCGGTGCTGTCAGCGCCCCAGCGGGCAGCCGTACGACGACGGGTTCCCAAGTTGCTGGCCCAGATGAAAATGGCCGTCGACGAATCAGCAGGCGATGGCTCGTCGACCAATCCCTTCGGAGCGCTGAGCGGAAAAGATCGCACCCGCGTCTTCAAGACCTGCGTGGCGAAGGACATTCGCCCCCGGCTGAATCGGCTCGGCTACTAAAGAACCGCTCAATCCTTCGAAGCGGGATCTCGGCTCTTCATCGTGCCCATCACGCCATCGATCCACTTGTAGCTGATGCCGTAATTCTTCGACGAATCGGCAAAGTGGTGCGCCATGTGATGGCTGCGCTGCCCCCGCCCCCAGGCGGTGAGTGGCTTGCGGTAGTGCGTCGACCAATGAATGAAGTCGTACCAGAGGTACCCCGACACCACTCCGACGAAGAACGGAATGGTCGCGTCAGGGCGGCCGATGAGGAACAAGCCTCCACCAATCAACGCGGCGAGCGGAAGACTGGCTCCAATCGGCATCACCAGCCGGGTCGCATCATCCGGATACTTGTGGTGGTAGCCGTGGACGATGTCGTGCAACCGGCGGGTGAAGGGGCTGTTGCCTTCCCAGTGGAAGAAGCCCTTGTGGAGGAAGTACTCCATCAATTGCCAGCCCACCCAGCCGAGAGGGAAGAACATCGCGGTCATCACCAGCGTGGTCAGGCCCTGGTACAGCGCCCACGACTGGAGGGCGATCGCCGCGGGGATGTAGAGGACGAACGGGGTCGCCGGGTGCACCTTCGAAAAAAACTCGAAGAAATTGCTCTCGAACATCCGACCGCTCTCGTTCCGGAGGTAGTCCTTCATGGTCATGCCTCTTAGCTCAACAGTGGAGGCCCGGTTCAAGGGGGCCCGACAACTTTACGAAACCTGAGTTGCCGGGGGCTTGGGCATCCCCGCCAACAACCGTTCGGCCTCGGCCCCAATCGGCCCGTGGGGGTCGAGCACTCTGGCCTTCTCGAATGAAGCCCGTGAAGCCAGCAGCTCGCCCTTCAACTTCCGGGCGACACCCAGATTGAGGTGGACGTTGGCGTTCTCGGCGTCCATGTCGAGCGCCTCTTTGAACAGCCCCAGCGCCCGGTCGAGCTCGCCCGACAGCAGCGCCTCTTTCCCTGCCTGAATCTTCTTTTCCGAGTCATTGACCAGCTCGACTTCGAGCACGGTGCGCCCGGCGAGATTGAAGACCAGCATTCGAAGCAAGCCGGCCCAGTAGAAGGTGACGCCCTCGACCGCGGCGACAGCGGCCAGCGGCAAATCGGGCAGCAGTTGCTTGCCGCGAAACTTGAAGCGGACCTTGGTGTAGCGGCCGCGCTTGGCCCAGACGACAACCTGGGTCTTGAGCTTGTTGAGCGACTCTTCGATCTTCTTCGGGTCGATTTCAAACGGAAGAACGCGATCGTTGCTGTGCGCCCGCGCTTCCACCTTTTCGAACCGGTGCACCTGGATTTTCTTCTTCGAGGAGGCCTTCGGCTTCTTCGCTGTCATAGGCCATAGGCTAGCATCCGCGCCCAATGGCCCAGCAGAGCATGTACACGGAGTCGCTCCGCGCTTTCTTGAAGCCGGTGCTTCATTACCTCGATGACGAATCGGTCACCGAGATCATGATCAACGGTCCCAACGACATCTGGATCGAACGAAAGGGCAAGGTCATCAAGTCCGACGCCTTCTTCTCGGAAGAGGGTCTGCTCGGGGCCGCGCGCAACATGGCCCAGTTCGTCGGCCGCCCGCTCACCGACGAGCGCCCCCGCCTGGACGCCCGGCTTCCCGATGGCAGCCGGATCCACGTGGTGCTGCCGCCGATCGCGCGCAAGGGCACCACGATCGCGATTCGAAAGTTCTTCAAGGACAAGCTCACCGTCGACCGCCTGGTCTCGTTCGGCTCGATCGTCCCGGCGATGGTCCGCACCATCGAAGCGGCGGTGATCGTGAAGTTGAACATGGTCGTCTCGGGAGGCACCGGCTCGGGCAAGACCACGCTGCTCAACGTGCTGTCGAACCTGATTCCCCGGGAAGAGCGAATTCTCACCATCGAAGACTCGGCGGAATTGCAGCTGAACCAGGAACACCTGGTGCCCTTCGAATCGCGCCCCGCCGACAAGTTCGGGAAGGGCGAGGTGAACATGGGCATGTTGCTCCAGTCGGCGCTGCGACTTCGCCCCGACCGGATCATCGTCGGAGAAGTGCGCGGCGGCGAAGCGTTCGACCTGATGCAGGCGATGAACACCGGCCACGGCGGCTCGATGGCGACGGTGCACGCCAACACCCCGACCGACACCCTGCGCCGGCTCGAGTCGCTGTGCCTGATGAGCGGGGTCGAGCTGCCGATGGTCGCCGTCCGCGCGCAGGTCGCCTCGGCGATCAACTTCGTCGTGTGCTGCGAACGCCTGCAAGACGGGTCTCGAAAAGTGAACGCCGTTTCCGAAGTGCTGCCGCTGAACGAGAAGGGCGACTACCGCACCCAGGATCTCTTCTTGTTCGTCCCGGTGTCGAAGGACGAAGACGGCAACATTCTGGGCTACCACGCTCCCACCGGAATTCTGCCGACCTTCCTCGCGAAGGCCCGGGCGTATGGGTTTACCGATCTCACCCCTGAATTTTTCGACCCCGCGTCCTACGGAATCCCTCCCCCGCCCCTGCTTCACGGAGTCGGTGAGTCCGTTCACATTCAGTGGGTCGACTCGCTCAAGCACCGTGAGAAGCACATTCCAGATCCAGAAGAGTTCGCCTCGAACTGGACGGCATTCGAAGAGAAGTTGAGGGACGATGCGCGGCAGCGAAAGGCGGGGAAGACGGTTCCGATTCCCGGCTTTCACAGTTTGCTCCAGCTCGCCGCGCTGCCCGCCCAGGGCCCGTCGGTGGTCTCTCGCCCGAAGACCATTCCAGGCCCCGTGCCCCAGGCCGCGGCCCTGCCCCGCCAGACCCGGGCGCCTCCGCCCCGACAGGTCCCTGCTTCGAACCACGACGACGTGACCCCGGTACCTACCCGCAATCCGCTGAACGCCGCCCGCCGGCCGACCCTCGACAACGACGATCAGCAGAGCATTCCCACCGGGACGCGGCAGGCCCACGGGGTGGACGAGCCGAAGGTCGAGATTTCAGAATCGCTGCTGGGTGAAGAGAGCCTCCAGGAGTCCGAGTCCAACGACCGGATTACCCAGCCCCCCCGCACCGTGGCGCGGCCGCCGTCGGGGGTGCCCGGACGCCCGGTCGCGCGCCCCGGAGTGTTGCCGCCCACCCGACCTCCGGTGAAGAAGTAGCCGCTATTCGATTTTGAGACAGGCGACGGGTCGGGTCTGAGCCGCGCGCGCTTCACTTTCGGGAATCAGCGAGACCATCTGCAGCCGCTGAATCACCTGGTCCCGCGCCTGCCGAATCAGCGTCGGGTTTTGACACGTGCGCATCTGTTCCCAATACCCATTGGGCGGAAGCGCCAGCGCGTACTCGGCGATCTCGGCGAGGTTCAGCTCGGCCAGCGGCTTCTTGAAGAGCTC
>JAYVCD010000238.1:0-22139 GCA_043750125.1 Archangiaceae bacterium
CGTCGATTGGCGAGCTGGCGTACTACCAGCAGACCTACTTCAAGAATGTGAAAGACGTTTGAGCTGAAGCCCGCGCGGCCAACCAGTCGCGCACGGCGAGCCCAGTTCCGAAGTCCCACGGGCGAAGCTTCTCGGGGGCGATCTTCTTGTAGGCGAGAAGCTCGTCGCCGAGCTTCAGCGTTCCCGTTGCGACCACGTGAAAGGCGACGATCAGCTCGTTGCGCAATTCGAAGGTGTACGCCCCCACGAGTGAGCGGACTTCGCCTTCGAGGTCGAGCTCTTCTTTCACCTCGCGCAGCACCCCTTGCTGGGGCGACTCGCCGGCTTCGAGGAAGCCCGTGACAAGACCGTAGAATTTTTCAGGCCAGCCCTGGGCACGGACCAACACCACCGCGCCTTCGTGCTCGACGATCGCCGCGACCACCGGCAGCGGGTTTCCGTAATGGACGAACCCGCAACCTTCCTTCGGGCAGACCCGGCGGGTGCGACCCTCTTCGAGCCGGTCGTTGAGCTCGGTCGCACACCGCGGGCAAAATCGCATCGGCGGGCTTCAGGATTTAGAAGAGACCACCGGGACCAGGGCACGGACGGCCGAGTCGCGCAGGTACAGCCCGACCCAGACGACGATTCCGAGCACCACCGGAGCGATGAAGGGCTCGCCGACGCGGACGTGGCTCGCGGTGGCTCCACCGAGGTAGGCGGTGAGCAACAGGCCACCCAGAATGCGGGTCTTCGGAATCGCGTAGAGAATGCCGCAGGCGATTTCGACGATTCCGATCGGAGTCAGCGCGCTCTCGCTGTAGCCCAAATGCTGAACCAGGCCTTCGACGATCGCGGGCGCATGGGTGAGCTTCATCACTCCGCTGGCTGCGGTGGCCAGGACGACAAGGCCCGAGAGCACCCGCCCGACCCAGACCGACCCATGCACGCCTGCCTTTCCTGCGGACTGCCCAAGCGCTGCTTCCATGGCTGTTGCCTCTCGTGGGGATGAAAAGGGGCGTTGGTTAACGACTGCGGGCAGCGGACACAAGCGAAGCCTCATCCCGCTTTATCAATCTCGGGCGGCTCGTCTTCGGTCGGCTCATCCTGAAACGCGCTGGGCAACATGTTGAACGGAAGCACCTTGGCCAGGGCGATCAGCAGCAAAACTCCTCCGGGCGCGGCGAAGATGGCCAAAGCGGGAATGACCTTCGCCACGTCGATGAGCTGCTCGCGCATCGCCTTGCGTTCTTCGCGGGTCAGCTTCTGGCCACGGGCGGCGCGGGTGAGCAGCACCGACAGCTCGCCGGTCTCTTTGACTTCCTGAATCAGGCGCTTGAAGTTTTTCTCGACGGTGCGCTGCATCGAATCGACGAGCTCCTGGCCCATCACATCGGCTCCGGCCGAAACGGTGAAGACATCGACCACGCTGCGGTGGCGGGCGTAGAACTCGGCCATCTCGAGCTCGATTCGTTTGCCTTCTGCGTCTGGCACGCCCAGCGTTTCGCGCAGCCCCTTCACCCAGCGGACTTCCTGGGGCGAGCGTCGGCCATCGACCAGCGAAGCGAGCACCGTCTGCTCGAGGATGAAGCGCTTGAGGTCCCGGCTGCGCACTTCTTTGAGCACCGCGCGCATCGAAGGGGTCTTCTCGAACGCCTTTTTCGCAAACGACCGCACGTCCCGCTCGAACGCGGACGGAAGGTGGAGGTCGTCGATCTGGCGCAAGATCGCCCGACGGGTGGGAAACGAGGGCTTTCGTTCGGCACAGACCAACCCCACCAACACCTGCACCAACAGCGCCTTCTGCGCGGCGGCAAAGTGAAGGCGCCGTTGCGCGGCGGCGCGGGGAAAGCTCGAGCGGGTGAAGTAGGCGAGCGCGATTCGCCCGAACACCTGGGCGTCGGCGTAGATCGCGCCGTTGTGGAGCACGAGGCCGAAGTACGGGTCTCCGGTGAGCGACATCGCGCGCTCTTCGAGGGCCTGCTCGACGCGGGTCCACACCTTGGTCGGCACCGGCCCGCTCTTCGCCGCCCGCTCGATTCGCTGATGAACTTCTTCGGCGTCGTTCACCTTGCCGAAGGTCGCGGCGAGCAGCAGCAGCAGCTGTTCCCGACGGGGAGCCGCAGGAGCTTCGGCCAGCACCGCTACGTCGAGCGCGACCCGGCTCAAGGTCCGCAGCACGGCCAGAAACAGAGTCTCTTCAGGCGCTCCAGTTCCCGGCGCGGCCTGGGAAGGAGTTCCATAGAGCAGGCCACTCTCGCGAAAGATTCCCCGCAGGTACCGACGGGCCCGCGCGGGTCGGCTGGTCAGCGCCAAGGCCTCGATCGCCGACCGGGAAAGGTGATCCGGGCGATGTGCTGCGACCTCGGCGTCGAGCAGCTTCACCAACCATCCTCGCTTCCCGAGCTCCATCGGCGCGGACCGTAGCGGATCACGACCCAAACGCCGATCGAGCCGAAAATTTTCGACGACCCGAAGCGGATCGCACGCCAAAAAATTGATCAGCTTCAGGCCTGTGACACCCTGTTGTTCACCTCGAAACACGGAGCGGGGAACACCACACATGATCAAAACAAACCTTTCGCTGATTGCGCTTGTCGTCCTTTTCATTCCGGCCTGCGCCCACAAGAAGATGATCGCCGAGCCTGCAGATCCGACCGGCGACAACCCGGTCTACGTGCGGGCCGGAGAGCCGGACCCGCTTCCCCAGATGCTCAAAGAGACGGTGCTGCACTACGGCTTCGATGACGCGACGCTCACCCAGCACGACACCCTGGCGCTGCGCCGCCTTGCGGACCAGATGCGCGCGCAGCCGTGGGCCGGAATCCGAATCGCGGGCCACTGCGATGAGCGTGGGACCGAAGAGTACAACCTCGCGCTCGGCCAGCGCCGCGCCGACGCCGCCCGCTCGTATCTGATCAAGCTTGGCGTCGCCGAGGCCGCGGTCGAGTCGTTGACCTTCGGGGAAGAAGTGCCGCTGATCGACGCTGAGACCGAAGAGGCGTTCGCCGAGAACCGCCGCGCCGAGTTCGCCCCTGCGCCGCTCGAGCTGTTTGGCTTCCTGGTGGACAATTGATTCACGCCGACGCGGGCTTCATCGACGTGGGCAGTCTTCACGCTTCGGCTGAGGACGGAATGTTGCCCCCGCCCTCGCCCACCCCGATTCTGTACGACCGCCGCGCGATGGAAAGGCGGCTGTTGGGCCTGGTCCCCGAGTCGATCGAACGCAAGACCGAGCGCCGGGGAGAAGAGCGCCGCAGCTCGCCGCGCGCGCCCCGCCGCTTGTGGGTGGTCGACTCGAACGAAGGAGGCATTCCGAAAGTGTTCGAAGGAGAAATCGGCCTCGGCGGAGCTTCGTGGAACACCGCGTTTCCTCCGATGTCGGAGTACTTCGAGGTGCGCTTTCGCGTTCCGGACCACGAAGAAGAAGTGAAGCTGGCGGCGAAGCTGGCCCGCATTGTCCCGATGGGGGACGACAACCGGGTGCAGGTCATCTTCACCGACTTGCCGCTGCGGCATGAGCTGGCGATGGCGCGGTACCTCGACGACTGCGTCACCGGTCGCTGAAAGAGCAGCCGGTGAGGGGTTCGCCCCCCGCGAAGTGCCCACTTCAGTTCACAGGAGGGGTGCGACAAAAGGACTTCAGCAGTCCATGTGTGACCGGCGTTCCGCGCCTGATCTCGCGGACCTGACCGTTGGATACCAAAGTGCACAGCGTGCTGTTCCCTCCAAGGAGCAGCCCTATGCGAACCAAATCTTTACGAAACGAGTCGGTGTGGCCGCTGTTGATTGCGGCGCTGGCGTTCACGGGTTGCTCGGGGACTCAGGAGCTTGGGGCTTCTGTTTCTTCCGGAGTTGGGCGGCTCGAAGCCGAGCTGTCGAGCACCAACGCCGTCAATGGAATGCAGATGCAGTCGAGCGGCCCGGGAGCCAAAGCGAAGGTCAAAGAGATCATCGTCACGGTCGCCAAGGTCACCGCGCACTCGAGCAGCGCTGGCTGGCAGACGCTGTCGAGCACCCAAATCACGGTCGACATCTTGAAGCTGGCCCAGTTCAGCCAGGCCCTGGGGTTTGCCAACATGCCGGCGGGAAAAGTGACCCAGGTGCGGCTCTACCTTGCTGAGACCGGGCCGCAGTACGTGACCCGGGACGACGGGGTCAAAATCGATCTGAAGGTTCCCAGCGGAGTGCAATCGGGAATCAAGATCAAAGGGCTCTTCGACGTGGCCGGCTGCAACCTGACCAGCCTTCCCCTGCAAATCGACGGGAAGAAGAGCATCTGGGTTCACCCGACCGGGCAGGGAGATTTGTGGATCCTCCGGCCGGTGATCCGAATGGGCAAGATTCAGTCGTCGAACATTGGCTGCACGCCGAACCCGGGGACGGGCGGTGGAAATGGCGGCACCGGTGGTGGCGGCTTCGAGGAAGGAAGCGGCACTCCGGGTGGATCGGGCGCCCCTTGCACCACCAACCTCGGTTGCCTCTCTGGGGCGTGCACCAGCGGAATCTGCGCCAAGGGCGGGCCCGACGCTCCCTGCTCGCTTTCGCGCGACTGCGTTTCCAACGTCTGCGCTGATGGTGCCTGCGCGGTGGGAGGCGCGGGTGGAACCGGGTCGGCATGCACCCTCAACAGCGACTGCCTCTCGAACGGGTGCGTGAGCGGCAAGTGCGGCGAGGGCGGTCAGGGTCAACCGTGCGTCGTCGCGACCGACTGCGCGATGGGCTTCACGTGCGAGCTGGGCTCGTGCGCGGCGACTCTCAACTAGCGCCGAAGACGTCCCGGTGGACTTGAAGGCTCGAGGTGAGCTCGGGGTGGAAGGTGGCGCCGGTGATGTTGGCCTGACGCACCAGCACCGGCTCAGCCTCGAGGGTCGCGAGCACTTCGACCGATCTTCCCCGTTCGACGATTCGGGGAGCGCGAATGAAGACCAGGGGCAGCGTGCTGCCGTCAGCGGTGCCCTCGAAGCTGTCGAGCTGCCGACCCCAGGCGTTGCGAGCGACCTTCACGTCGAGCAAGCCCAGGCTGTCTTGCTCGGGGCCGACCACGTTTTTCGCGACCAGAATCAACCCGGAGCAGGTGGCGAGAATCGGCTTTCCGCTGGAGGCGAACCGTTCGATCGCCGGCCGAAGACCATGGCGGGCGATCAGCGCCAGCTGGGTGGTGCTCTCGCCTCCGGGAAGCACCAGGCCATCGACGGTGGAAAGCTGCGCCGCCTCGCGCACTTCGATGACCCGGTGGCCCAGCGCCCTTAAACTGTCGGCATGCAACGCGTAGCCGCCCTGCAGTGCGAGCACGCCGATCGACTTCATCACCAGCCTCGAGTCGACAGCCGCTGCTCGGGAAGCAGCCTGGCCCGCTCGATTCCGCGCATGGCCGCGCCCAGGCCGGTGCTGACCTCAGCGAGCTTCTTGAAGTCCTGCCAGTAGGTGACGGCGTCGACGATCGCCTTCGCGCGCTTCGCCGGCTCTTCACAAAGGAAGATCCCGCTGCCGACGAACACCGCTTCGGCGCCCAGTGCCATGCAGAGCGCGGCATCGGCCGGCGTCGCGATTCCGCCTGCCGCGAAGTTCGGCACGGGAAGCTTTCCGGTCTCGGCGACGGACTTCAGCAGCTCGTAGGGAGCCCCGAGCGTCTTGGCTTCGGTCATCAGCTGCTCGGGATCGAGGCTCTTCAGTCGACGCAGCTGGGTGCGCAGCGCGCGCAGGTGCCGGACCCCTTCGGCGATGTCGCCGGTGCCCGCTTCGCCCTTGGTGCGCAGCATCGACGCCCCTTCCGCGATGCGGCGCAGCGCTTCCCCGAGATCCCGACAGCCGCAGACGAAAGGAATCTTGAACGGATGCTTGTCGATGTGGAACTCGTCATCGGCGGGAGTCAGCACTTCACTCTCATCGATGAAGTCGACCTCGAGCGCCTCGAGGATCTGCGCCTCGACGAAGTGGCCGATGCGGCACTTGGCCATCACCGGAATGCTGACGACTTCTTGAATCGCACGGATCATCGAAGGGTCCGAGGCGCGGGCGACGCCTCCTTCGGCGCGAATCTGGGCGGGCACCCGCTCGAGCGCCATCACCGCGACCGCTCCGGCGTCTTCGGCCAGGCGGGCCTGCTCGACGTTGACTACGTCCATGATCGCTCCGCCGCGCAACATCTGGGCGAGACCAATCTTGGTGACCCCAGTGGACTTCGTTTTAGACAGCATCGAGACGACCCTCCTTGCGGGTTGGTTGTTTGGTGCGCGAGCGGCGTTCCACCGCGGCCCACGCTTTGCCCAGCAGCTTCGCGCCCTCGACCAGCCGGGCTTTCGGTTCGGCGCAGAAGGTCAGTCGCAGGCCGCGCTGGGGTGATGCGCCGACCGCGTTGAGCGTGCCCGGGCTGACCATCACCCCGTGCTGCAGCGCTTCGACGTAGAGCAATTCCGGGTCGAGATCGGGGGTGGGCAGCCACAGCTGCAGTCCGGTCTCGGGGTGCCGCCACGTCACGGACGGGGGCAAATATTTTCGCAGCGCGTCTTCGAGCGCATCGCGGCGCAGGCGGTATTCGGCGAGCACCCGGGTGAGGTGCGCCCGCAGGTAGCCGCGGCTCAAGAACTCGGCGAGCGCGTGCTGCAGCAGGCCCGAAGTTCCCAGGTCCATCGAATGTTTCAGCGCCGCGACGTGCTGCTGCAGCGCGGGCGGGCACAGCAGGTAGCCGATGCGCAGCGCGGGAATGAGCTTCTTGCTGTAGGTGCCGAGGTAGACGACTTCGCCGCTGAGCGAGCGCAGGGCCGGCAGCGGCGGTTTGCCATCGAGGTTGAGATCCGACGCGTAGTCGTCCTCGATCAGCGGCATTCCGGCTTGATGGGACCAGGCGACCAGCGCCTCGCGTCGAGCCAGCGACACCCGCAGCCCGGTGGGGTTCTGGCAGTTGGGCATCAGGTAGAAGCCCTTCATTCCGGCGCGGCCATCGCGGGCGAGCGCCTCGAGCGACGGGCCCTCGTCATCGCTGGGCACGGCAATCAGCCGCGCGCCGGCGGCCGAGAGCAGGTTCAGCGCCCCGTGGTAGGTCGATTCGTCGGTGAGAAAAGGGTCGCCGGGGTTGATCAGCGTGCGCGAGATCAGATCGAGCCCCTGCTGGCTGCCGGTGGTGATGAGCAGCTCGTCGGGGGAAGCGGGGACTCCCTGGCGAACGAGGTCCTGGGCGATGAGCTCGCGCAGTCGGGGCAGCCCCTCGCGCGGGGTGTAGCCCAGCGCTTTGGGACCCACGGTGCGCAGCACGTGATCGAGGCACCGGCGCAGCAGCTCGTGCGGCATCAGGTCTTCGGAAGGCTGCATGCGGGACAGCGCGATCACCTTCGCCCCGGGACTGCCGCTGCGAGAGATGCGGTCCTGGCGTCCCAGCGGCTCGACGGCCACCGCGTTCGAGGTCAACGACGCCCACGGAAGGCCGGCCCGTCGCATCGGCTGCGGCGCCGCAGCGGTCGGCAGCTGCTCGGCGACGAAGGTCCCGCGCCCGACGGCCGAAGAGACGAAGCCCGCCGACTCGAGCTCTTCGTAGACCCGAACCACGGTGTTGCGATGGGCCGCCAGCTCATCGGCCAGCGCCCGGGTGGGAGGCAGACGAAACCCCGGCGGCCAGGTGCCGGTGCGAATGCGGCCGGTGATTTGGTCGAACAGCTGTTGGTACAGCGGTTGTTCGCTTTTGCCTGAGAGAGACAGTCCGGTCGCCTTCGTCATCGGGACTCCTTGGAAGAGACCCGATCAATGCCACCGGCCTCGAACGGTCGGTAGAGCCAGGCGCTTCAAAGGTACTGTTCCAAGTAGGCCAATTCTAAACAATGAATTGTACCAATCGCCTCGAACGAGACTTGATCGGGTTCATCGCCACCGACGCCTGGAGCTGGGTCAGGTCCTCCGGTTCGGGCGAGGGCGGGAATGCTCAGTGGCCCAGGTGCGGACCTCGACGGCGAGCCGCGCGCGGTCGGCCTCGGGAATTTCGGGCCAGACGGGCAGAAAGACCAGTTGCTGCAGCAGGGCGATCACGTTCTGGGCAGGGGCCCTCTCATCGGTTGCGCCGACACAGCTCAGGCTGGTCGCGGCCCGCGTCGCATCGAAGCCGCGCCGATGGAGCCAGGCGATCAACGCCGCGGGGTCGGACACCGTCACCGCGAACAACCAGTGGCTTCGCTCGGGCTGATCGACGCCGACCACCGTCGTGCCCGCGCCGAGCGCCTGGGTCAGCGCTTCTCCTGCCGCCGCCCGGCGTTCGAACCTCGAGTGGTCGAAGCGGTGGATTCTCCGATGGAGCAACGCCTGCAGCGGGCCGCAGGGGCGGCGACGGATTCCAGCGAGCAGGGCGGCGGGGTCCGCGAAGCCTCGGGTGACGGCGTTGAGCACTTCCTCGAGCGGTCGTCCGGTAAGGTCGCAGCCTTTTGCGAGCACCGCGTAGCCCACCGGCCCGCGGGCGCTCGACAGGGCCAGGGTCCGGGCGACCTTCTGGGCGTATTGCCCCACCGGCTGCACCGGCCAGTGGGCCTGGGCGGCCGCCATCGCTGCACGCCGTTGTGGATTTCGCACCACGGCGATCGCGCCCCCCAGCGCGGTGGCGGTCTTGATCGAACCGAAGCTGAACATCGAGATCTCTGCCTCGGGGTGTCCTTTCCACCCGGGGCCGGTGAAGCCCTGGGCGAGGTCTTCGATCAACACGAGCCGATGGGCGCGTGCGAGCGCGGCGATCGGCGCGAGGTCGAGGCGACCTCCCATCAGGTGAGCCACCAGCACCGCCCGGGTTCGTGGGGTGATCGCCGCTTCGACCCAGGCAGGCTCAGGGGCGAGCGTGCGCGGATCCAGATCCACCGGAACTGCGAGCAGCCCGTGTTCCTCGAGCACCCGCAACATCCCCGGAATGGTGAGCGCGGTCGTGATCACTTCTGAGCCCCGGGGCAGCGCCAACGCCGAGAGGTAGAGATCGAACGCTGAGCGCACCGACAGACACACCACCGCCTCCCACTCGGCTTCGAGCGCGCGCCCGGCCTCCAACCCCCGGTCGCCACGCTCGAGGCAGGCGCGGGCCGCGAAGCCGAGGTCGTCGAAGCCGATGTCGATTCGGTGGCGGGGGTAGAGGGTCACAGAAATCTTTCCGTGCCCTGAGTTCCATCTGCGGCGAACCCCTCGAGGTGTTGGTAGGCCGGGTCCAGCAGCGCGTTGATCTCTTTCATCAGCGCGTCGGTGGCCGCTTGAAGCACCGGGCGGTGGCGCGCCTCATGTTCAGGAACGAAGGGCTGAAAATCCGCGGGCAGCGCGTGGAGGTCGGGTTTGAAGAGGGCGCCGAACCGAACCGTGATGGTGCCACCCCGCAACGACAGGCCGCTGCCGCCGAAGGCCTCGCGGCAGCCGCTGATCCCCACCGGGATGATGGGCAGGCCGAGCGCCCGCGAGAGCTCGACTGCGCCGATCCTTCCTTGGCCGAGCCGGCTGGCGGCAGTCCCTTCCGGGTAGATCTGCACGTGGGCCCCTGCCGCGACCGCCTGCCGGGTGAGCCGCAGCGTTTCCTTCATCACCGCCGCGTAGACCTGGTCGATCAAGGCGCGATAGCCGGTGGTCGTCGGATCAAAGGGGTACCCGAGCACCCGCCGCGGGGTGCGCTCCAGCCGTGCGAACGCTTCACCTGTCGGAAGCGGCGTGCCGTCGTCCAGGTGGCTGCGCAGGGCACGGTATTCGTCTTCGGTCGGCCTGCGGCCCAAGAGCCCGGTGAAGTCGACCAGCAACAGGTACCCCCGCGAGGCGAGCGGGATGACGCCCAACCGCGAGAGCAGGAACGCCATCGGAGCCCAGTGGTAGTTCTTCCCCTTGGTCAACGTCACCGTCGGGATCTGCCGCCGCGCGAGCTCGACGCGGATCGGCATGAAGTCGTATTTCTGGGTCGAGTTGGTGGCGAAGATCACTGGCGTGCTCGGAGGCACCTGCAGCCCCTCGAAGACCACCCGGGTTCCGGACCGTCGTTCCTGCCTCTGCCACGATCGAATCGCCAGCCACTGCCAGAAGGGCGCCGGCATGGGACGGTAGCGGCGAAAGAAGTCCGGGTCGAGCATCGCCGCCTTCTAACCTGCACCGTCGCCTCAGACCCATCGCCTGCACTCAACTCGGGGTGACCCCCTGGATACGGACAGTTATCGAAGGCACCTCTTCGGACACCGCATCGCAGAGGGCCCCGGACCTTGTTTGACCGTGCTGACTAAAATTACTTAGCAGGGCATTCGAAGGAAGGCGGCGGGGGGGTAGCGCACCGCCGACCCGTCGCCCGGAAAAAACTCAAGGGACGACGTTGGAGATTACGAACACGTAGTCCTGGTAGTCGCCGTTGGCAGCGTCCTCGAACCCAATCAGGAAGGCGTACGGCACTGGGCGCCCCTGTCGATCTTTGAGGGGGTAGACCCGGGTCGCATGAATCGTGGGCCCGGTGTTCAGCGCGTCCTGGGTGTACGTATTCCGATTGAAGGTGAGGCTGCTGACGTAGATCCCAAACGCGGTGGTGCCGGGGTCGAACGAGACGCCGCTGTCGGGAGTGAGACCGGGGTTGAGCGTCTGTTCCTGGCCGAACGCGATGGTGCCGACGAGGCTTCGCGCGCCTGCGCCGCCGTCGGCCCCGGGCAGATACCAGCCGAAGGGCAGCGTCTCGTTGGGCGAGTAGCGCGCGACCGCTCGCAGCCCCACCGGGCCCGCGTCGGCTTTGCGGAACAAAGGGTGCACCACTTCATCGCCGATGGGAGCAGCCCCTGTCCCCAGGCTCAGCCCCGTGCCGCCGACATTGATCGCGTAACCCAGAGCAGCGACGCAGAGGGCCAGCGGGGGTTCGTTGGCGCCCTGAAGCCCATTGGTCGAGAGCGCAAACAGCCCCGCATCCAGGGGGCCCAGCGAGGACGCGAAGTTCAGGCGGCCATTGACGATGCCGACGGTGGCGCTCGACGGACTGAAGGTGACCGCGAAGTTGGCGGTCTGGCCGGGCCCCAGAGTCACCGGCAGCGCCGACGAAGACGAGACCGCAAAGGCCGCGCCCGTGACCGTGGCGGACATCAACTGCACGGCTGCATTTCCAGAGTTGGTAGCGGCGATCGCGTGGGGACCGATGGTGGTGCCCTTGACTCCGCTGAACACCAGCTCGACCGGGGACAGTGAGAGCCGGCCCGACTTGAGGCCCGCGTCGGTGCCGGCATCGATTCCGCCATCGAGCCCCGGGTCCCCACCGGCATCGGGGCCGGCGTCGAGCGGCGTCCCCGAATCGGTCGAGGCGTCCGGCTTCATCGCCGCGTCGGGCTCATCTTCGCCCCCATCGGGCGAGCCGATTCCCACCGCCCCCGAGCAGGCCGCCGAAAGAACCGCGACGGCCAAACACGATGCAGAAAAACGCCAGCGCCCAGAAGTCATCACCCGGTGCACCCTACCCTTTCAGCGCGTCGATGAACCCTTTGGGCAGCGCGGGATCACCGAAGTCGTCGAGCGGATCTCCCCGACCGTTGGTGCACCCCATCGCGGCGCCGATGGTGTTGAGCACCTTGTTGTTCTTCGTGCCGTGCGCGTCGCACGTAGAGCCCGGTCTTCGAGGCGCCTCCGGCATTGCCGGCGAGAAATCTTGTGGAAGGGTTTCTGCCGCACTCCATCGATCCAATACTCGGTCACGTCGTTTCCACAGCCCAGCTGCAGAGTGGCGGCCTTCCGCGCCCCACACGCAATCGCCAGGGTCATCAGGTCCATGTGCCGCTTCACCACGGTCTCGATCGTGTCGTCGTTCTCGAGGTGGTTGGCCAGTGCGCGAAGGTCAGCGACGGACCCATCGGGCAGCGAGCAGATCGAGCCGAATGCGATCTGCCTTCGACAGGTCCCTGCGGCTGAGCAAAGTGCGCAATTCGGACCGCACCAAATCGTTCACGCTGCGGCGCTGAGCAGCTCGCGCACCCCTCCTCCGCGCGCCTGTGGCCGTCTCGTCGCTGAGCTCGGCGCGGTAAAGGAAAAAAGGAGACTGCAGGAAGCCGGCGATGCTCACCCGCACCCCGGCCACGAAAGGGTCCAGCGCGGGGTAGATCGCCGTTCCCCGCTGGAACAGCGCCCGTCGCGCGGTCACTTCCTCGGGCGTGAGCGGACGGCGAAAAGCCTTTCCACCCAGAGTCTCGAGGAAGGCTTTTTCCCTCGCCCCGGGCGCCCCCGAGGGGTCGGAGGGAACGAAGCGCTCGAGCCGGGCTGGGTCCGAGGTCAGCTGCTCGGCGAGTGCTTCAGAGGCGCGCTGGTAGTCGCCCCACAGCATCGGGCTGACCGAGAGCACCGATTGACCGTTGTCGAAGACTTTTCCCCCAAGGGGATCACGGGCAAACGCGTCCGAGAGGACGGTGCCGCCATCGAGCTCGAAGAGATCTGCGACCGTCAGCGCCCACTGCGCGTGACTGAGCCGGGGAAAGCGATCAACCCCTTCGGGCTCGCCCAGAGGAACGCGGCCACCGGCAGACCGAAGGGGCTTATGGGAAGCCCTCCGGTTTCGCCCCGACCGAGCTCACGGAATCGTGAAGTTCGAGACCGGAAGGTTGGTCGTCGAGTCGTACTGCACGACGTGCCAGCCACCGGCGGCGAGCTGTTGAATGGTGACGAACCCGTAAGGCGTGCTGCCCGAGATCGGCGCTCCGCCCATGCCGATCACCAGCTCGTTGCCGCGGTGGGCGAAGAGGTGGGTGTGACCGACCAGCAACAGGTTGTAGGGCGAGGCGGCGATCATCGGGTCCATCTCAGCGGTGCACGGCGCGGCGGTGCCAATCGCTTCGTGACGGACGATGATTTTGAACTGCGCCGCTGCGTTCAGCTCGTTTTGCAGCCACGCCTTCTGAGTCGCGTCCCACGCGTTGCAGGCCACGAGGATGAACCTGGCCAGACCGGTCGAAGTCTGAATCGGCACCGAGTAGTACGGCAGCGTCTTCCCCAGCGGCTTCACCAACGCATTGATGAACGCGTCGTAGGTCGGGCGGATGAAGGTGCCGACGCAGTTGCTCAGGGTGGGCGAGAGGCACTCGTGGTTTCCCATCGAGGCGAACATCACCCCGGGGAACTGTGCGCGAGCGGTGAGGTAGAAGCCGAGCTCGATCGCCGCATCGCCGCTGATCGGGTTCGAGTATTGGTAATCGCCGGTGCCGACGATGAACTGCGGTCGGGGGTTGAGCGCGGTCAAGTCGGCAAAAATCTTGGTGATGATCGCGGTCGGGTAGTTGGCCGGAGCGTTGATCGGGCTTGCGGGCCGGGTGTCTCCGACGACCGCGAAGTAGAGAAGATTGACCGAGCCACCGTCAGCGCGCACGAAGCCGCCATCGACCGGTGCGCCGGCATCTTTGGGCCCCGCGTCCTGGGTTCCGGCATCCGTCGTTCCGGCGTCCGTCGTTCCGGCATCGAGGACTGTGCAGGAAGTGGGAGGCGTTTTGCAGCTGCACGCCGCGAGATTGGCCTCATCGCACCACCAACCGCCGAAGCAGCCGTTGGTCTGACACGCACTCGAGCCGGGCACGCAGGCGTGGCAGCACGAGGCGGCCGCTGGGGGCGTCTTCGCACCGCACGGGCCACCGTCGGAAGGCAACTCGCCCGCGTCGGGCGGCTCTTCACAGATGCCCAGCGCCAGGTTGCAGGTGGTGCCGGTGGTGCAGACGCCACAGCCTCCACCCGCGGTGCAACTGCCGGTGAGCGGCAGACAGACCTTCACTTCGATTCCGGCGAAGTCGCTGGCAGGGACGCAGCCTTCGGTGCTCGCGCAGTCCGAGGCGACCTGGCAGTTCTTGGCGCAGAAGCTGTCGCCGCTGTACTGGGTGCAGGAGCCATTCAAGTCGCACTCTGCGCTGCTCACGCACGGACGGCAGCTCAGGGGGCCCGCGTCGCCGCTCTGGCCCCCACCGGATCCACCAGCCGCGCCGCCGCCTGCGCCTGCGCCGCCCGCGGATCCACCGCCGCTACCGCCGGGGGGATTATTCGGACAACCGCAGAGCAACGCGACCACTGCCAATCCAAACACTCGACGAATCACTGGAAACTCCGTTGTTCGGTCCAACGGGCTACCCGTGGACACCCTGGATCAGGGTGCACCTCACCATCATCAGGGCCGGCCGCGCGACACCCCCCCTTACAGAGTGAAACGTAAGAGCATCGATCGCAGGGCTGGGGGGGGTTGGCTGCGAAGTCCCGAAAAGGGGCAAACCCGCTCAAGAAGGCCTTTCCCAGAGCAGGGCCGTCGTGCACGGACGCCTCGGGCTCGCCATAAAAGCCGCACCCGGTGACCGCGCCGTCGGGGCGAATGGCGATCACCTGCTCGCCTCCGACGCAGCCCACCACCCCGAAAAACTCGGCCAACTTCAAGGAAGGCCGATGCCAGAAGACCATCGGGGCAAACGAGCAATCGAGCCGAACGCGAATCCGATGGCGCAGGGAAAGCCACACCACCCGGGGCCAGAGCGCCTCGGCCTGCGCGCGCGACAGAACGCTTTCGGGATGGACGGCCGCGCGGCCCACCGGCTTGAGCCGAAGCAGCTGCACCTGGTTGAGCTCGAGCCGCTTGGCGAGCGCGAGGGTCGGCCCCACCTGCGAAAAATTTTCTCGGGTGACGACGCAGTTGAGCCCGACGTGGGGAAGCTGGGAGCGCAGCAGCTGCAGCGCGGCGATCGCCTGGTTCCCTCCATCGAAGCCGCGGACCCGGGCATAGGCTGCGGGCGGACCATCGAGGCTGACGTTGACCTGGCTGAAGACCTTGCACTTGCGGGCCTGGTCCGCGGTCAGCGACAGACCGGCGGTGGTGAGGCTCGGGGTCACCTTGCGCCAGCGGGCGTGGGCCGCCAGCTCGAAGATCCACTCGAGGTCCAGCGGCTCTCCGCCTCCGAAGGCAACCCGAAAGACGCCCTTCTGGGCCAGGCGGTCGATCGCGCTCTTCGCTGCGGCCAGTTCCATCACTTCGCCCCGGGGGGTCGCCCCGACGTAGCAAGTCGAGCAGCCGGCGCCACACCGTCGCGACAGCTGCAGCTGGGCCTCGATGGGGGCGGACAAGCGCTGCGGCTCGCCGGTCGACCAGCGGGCGCTTTGTGTGACGCCCAGCAATCGGGCCAGGGGCTGATTGACGGCCACCACCGCGGCGGGCCGGTCGAGCTCGACGAGGGCGCCAAACCACTCGGGGCGGATCTTCACTTCTTGTCTTCCGGGCGCGGGGGCGGCTCTTCGCCCACCCGGTCTGGCTTCTTCCCGCGCAGCAACGCCGAAATCGCCAACGAGGCGATCACCAGGCCGCCGCCGCCCAGCAGCAGCCAGGTCACTTCGACCCCCAGCCCTCCCGAGGCGCTGCCCACGCCCGAGCGCACCGACAACACTTTGGGATTCTGCTTTTTCATTCGAACCCCTCGAGCAGCGATTGCCACAGCGGCCGCCACAGCCCCGAGCCCGCCAGCACCACGTCGAGCCACAGCAGTCCCTGCAACCCACTCTTGAACGCCTCGAGCACCCGCGCCTTTCCCTGGGGGGGATGCGCGCGCAGGTAGGCTCCGTTGAGCCAGGCGAGGACGAGCGCTCCGAGCACCAGCGCGGACAGGGCGCGGCCCGCGTCGGGGCCCTGGGTGAAGGCCATCGCGCCAAGCAGCAGCAGCAACGGAGCGAGCACGAGAACTTCGGCCGGCACCGGAACCAGCGCCCGTCGAACAGTGAACAGCCGAGCGGCGAGCCAGAGCCCGAGCAGGCAGCCGATCGCGACGGCCTGCCACCAGACTTGCTGGGCGACCTTCACTTCGATCAGCGCCTGGGTGCCGGTGAACTGCCACAGCTCGTTCGGCGAGCGGACCAGGCGACCAAAATCTTCAGCCGCAGCCTGGAAGTGACGAAGCTCGAACTCGATTGCCGCCAGCGTCGACAGCGCCTGCATCGCGGCTTCATCGTGGCCTTCGTCCGAAATCACCGCCTCGAGGACGGGGCGCGCGTCGCCCGGCTGCCCGTCGGAATACAACAGGCGCGCGCACCACACCCGCCCGGTGCGCGCCTGCGGATCGTCTTTGTGGGCCGCGGCCCAGGCCAACATCGAGGCGCAGGACTCGAGGTGATTGTGAGTGTTGACCCCCGCGACGATTGCCTCGAAATCGGGAGGCGACGCGAGGGCCACCAGCAGCAGAAGGCTAGCGACCATCGACGATTTCGGGAGCAATCGTGAGGACTGGAATCCGACCCCACAAAGCGAAAGCGTAGTAGCCGACGACGAAGCACAGCAGCAGCACGCACCAGCCCACCGAAAGCCAGACTTGAGAATCGGGCACGTCGCGCTTGCGGACGACGCGGGAGGCCAGCCCGCCCACCCCCAGGCCCACCGCCGCAGCGAAGATCAGCTGTCCGAACATGCACATCGCCAGTCCCGGCGGGTGCGCGGTGAAGACGAAGCGACGCTCGATCGGCAGGTACCAAACCACCGGTATCGCGAACGCGCTGCTGCTGAGCCACGCGATCCAGAACGCGACCACCCCGACGGCCCAGGAAAACGCTGCGCGGGTCTCGGTCAAACGCCCCGCACGCTGGTGATGATCAACCCCGAGACGGCCGCCCACGCCACGATCGCCCAGAGCAAAGCGGCGAAGAGATCCGTCACCGGACGGGCCTTCGGGCCTCGCCGCGCCAGAAAGAAGAGGGCAATCGCCATCGGCAGGCCCAGCGAGACCAGGTGCTCTTTGAAGTCGAACAGGTTCGAGGCCCACGGTTGAACGGAGTCCAGGTACCGCGCCCGCACTTCGACGCGAAAGTGGGGATACATCAACAGCCCGAGGATGAACGCCCCACCGAACAAGGGAGCCAGCAGTCTCATGTACGTCTGCTCCAGCCTCTCGCGCGGCCGACCGCGCCAGCGCATCGCCTTGACCACCAGCAGGTGGGTCGTCACTCCGAGCAGGGCCATCGCGGTCAGCGCATGCAACACCAGCAGTGGCTTGGCGGCCTGCGCGAAGATCATCGGTTCCAAGGCGGCGGAAGCTACACCCGCGGGCGGGCGGAAGGCTGCAGTCAGGTTCTCTTCTTCAGTGCTGAATCTTCTCGCTGGGCGAAAGGGAGCCGACCTTGTGAATCTGCAGCAGCCCGTCGTCACGAACCAGGGCGGCCAGGGCCTCGAAGCTGTGAGCCTGCCAGCGAAGCGAGCCATCGTAATAGAGAGCCAGCTTCACTTTTCGGGTCCGGGCCTCTTCGATGAAGCGCAGCAGCGCGGCGATGGTGGAAGAATTGAAGTGCGTGAGCTGCTCGAAGTGCATCTCGAGGGTCTGCGATTTGGTCGAGGCTTCGGCCAGCGCGAGCCCGAAAAAGGACCTCACCCCCTTGTCCGGATCGCGGCTGTTGCTCATGCCTTTCCAGATCAGCGCCAGACGGTCGGGGGCGGGCTCATCGACATCGATCGTCAAGTCGCCCAGCACAAGTCCTTGCATAACCCTCGACCCTACCACCGGCGCACGGCCCCGATTCTCAATCAATCTCGGGCGCGAGCTCCTTCGCCCCTTCAGCGAGCAGCCGGTCGAGGCTCGCGGGCGAGCTCTTTGACCAACGCGTCCAATTTTTCCGTGCCTTCGGCGAGTACCGAAGCAAAGCCAATCTTCTTGGCAGCGTCCCGGTCGGCGTAGGACTTGAAGCGGCTGACGAGCTTCCAATGGGTCTGGTTCCCGTCGGCCTCGAGCGTCACGGTCATCACGTTGTCGCTGGGGTCGGCGACGGTGGACTTCGCACTCTCGGCCTTTTTCCAGATCAGCTTCTCGGGCTTCACCACGTCGACGAAGACGAACTCCATCGCGTGCTCGACGCCGTCCGGAGTGCGCATCGTGTGGCGCCACCGACCGCCCGGCCGAACGTCCATCTCGCACACCGGATTCTCAAACCCTTTGCCCCCGTACCATTTGACGACATGCCTGGGCTCGGTGAGCGCTTCCCAGAGAATGTCGCGCGGGGCATCGAACGTGCGGCGCATCACGATCACTGCCGAGTGGGTCGAATTCGAGTTGATGTCGATCTTCATGGGGCTTTTTTCAGTTCCGGACGAGCAGCGAGAGGCCGACCTTCGCGCGGCTCAACGCTGGCCCGACGATCGGAATGAAGTGAAGCAGGTAGGTCCCATCGTTTGAATACAGCGGGGTGCCATTGAAGGACGTTTGGTAACTCTGGTAGCTCGTCAGCCCGTACCCGGCCGATACGATGTAACCCACGCCGAACAGAATGGTGCCGGTGATGAGCAGGTCCTTTCGTCGACCGGTCTCGAGGCACTGCTGGCCACCGGGGCAGGGGGGATTGCACCGAGACCTGCACTGGCCCTCGAGACAGAAAAATCCGGTTCGACACGAAGGGACGCACTCGACCGCGTTGCCGGGCGGCGGAGGAGGCGGCGGCGGCGGCAACTCGGCGGGCTGCGACGCGGGTGCCGCGAGACCCGTGTCAGGAGCCAGCGCGGCCATGCACAGCGTCAAACACAAGAGTCGGACCATCGGGCCCCGTACAACGGATCAGTCGCAGAAGACAGGTCCCGGTCCCCGCTTCTGGTTGAATCAAAGGAATCTCAGAATGAGGCGCAGGACCCTCGCAGTGTTGTCGATGGTGCTCTCTTCCCTCGCCGCCTGGCCTCTTCGGTTTCGCTGGGAATCATCTCGGCCCTCGAGCGCAACATCCACTCGGGCCGGTATGACCAGTGCCTGCAGACCGACGCCGCGATCAACCCGGGCAACTCGGGGGGGCCGCTGTTCAACCTCAGCGGCGAAGTGATTGGAATCAACACCGCGATCGTTGGAAATTCGAGCGGGATTGGCTTCGCCGTCCCCTCGAACGTGGCGAAGGCGCTGCTGCCCTAGGTCGAGAAGTCGGGGTGGGTGACCCGAGGGTGGCTGGGGGTCGGAATTCAGGATCTCGGTCTACCGGGGGGGCAAGCCCATCGAGCTGAAGGTTCGGGTGGGAACAAGACCCGATCTCGAAGAATTCGCAGCGCGCAACGCGGCGGCTTCCCCGGACCCGACCACCAACAAGCAAATGCGGGTGGGCCTGGGCTTCACCGACATGGACCCGCGCCTGGTGGTCCCGGCTCAGCTGCCGAAAGCGGGGGCCTTTGTCGTCGAAGTCGCTGCGGGCTCTGCCGCAGAACGCGCAGGCCTGCGCCGCGGAATGGTGATTGTCGAGGCGGCGAAGAAACCGATTCGAGGACGCGATGACCTCACCAGCGTCCTGGCGGAAGGCAAGAGCGGCACGGTGCTCGTGATGCGGGTGGCGTTCCCGGGCAGGCTTCTACCGCGAGGCTAAGATGATCAGTGCCAGCCGAACCCCGCCATCGGATCATCTATCGCTCCTTCGGCGATCGTGATCGCGCCGAGCGCGGTCTTCAGCTCGGCATACGCGACCATCGAGCTCTGGCTGCTCTGGTCCTGGCGGGCGGCAGGCCAGAGGTTCTTGAATTGGTTGATCGATTTGACGCTCATTGCGAAAAGCTCCGGTGAGAGGAAAGGCGCGCACACTGCCGCAGCCACTGGCCCGCGCGTCAGGTCCAGTTTCAATGTTTTCCATGGACCAGTTCGGGACGGAAAGTCGGCTTCCCGTCAGGGGAACAACAGCCGGAAAATCAACCCCGCCGTGGTGGTGTAGCCGACGGCAGATCGCTTCACCTTTCCTTCCGAATCGAGAAAGTAGACGGTGGGAAAGGCCGCGACCCGAAACTGACCCGAGAGGTTGTCCACGTCGAGCAGCACCGGGTAGTCCACCGCGTTCTGCGCGACGTAGCCCTGCACTTCGCTGACTTCCTTCCACGACGAGGCGACCGACAGCACGTGAACGCGGTCGCCCAGAATGCTCTTCACCCAGGAAAAGTTCTTCGACTCGGTCTTGCAGACGCCACACCAGGGCGCCCAGAACGCCAGCAGCACCGGCTTGCCCTTCAGCGATTCCAGACTCACCGTCTGCCCCGCAAGCGAAGGCAGCGAGAAGGGCGGCGCCGCGCCAGAGACGTGACCTCGGGTCTGCCAGAGGCCGACCAGCCCCACCACGAGCACGAAACACGACAGGTCAAACGTCCATCGAAACCAGCGCCGCTTTCGCAGCTCGTTCCAGCGCTTCACCCCTGGCTTCGTACTTGATCCCCTCGGGGACATGGGCCGTAATTTCCTTGAGGGCAGGTCAGGTCCCCCGATGTTCCCGCGCGTCGTGCTCATCGCCTGCTGCGCGTTCCCCGGTTGTCGGGGATCTGTGCCCGCCGGGTCCGCCTCCCAGTGGCCCGAAGCCGATGCGCTGTTTCACAGCAACCCGCAGTGGCTCGGCTCGGACGGCGCGTATTCGGTAGCGCTCTTGCCGGGCAAGACGCTCTGGCTGTTCGGAGACACCTTCGTTGCGACCAGCCCCCAGAACGTTCGTTCGGAATCGAAGATGGTGCGCAACACGGTCGCGATTCAAACCGGCACGGATCCGGCCCTGGCCACCGCTGCCTTCGCGTGGGGCGACGGGCCTGCGTCCTTCTTCCCCGACGGGGCCGACCAGTGGCTGTGGCCCCTGCATGGAATCCGGGTCGCGAACACCCTGGTCCTCTTCTTCAGCAACGTGAAAAGAACTCCGGGCCAGGGGCTGGGGTTCGCGAACGAGGGCTGGCGCGCGGCGATCATCGACAACCCGGACTCCGCGCCCCGCGACTGGCACGTGCAGATGTACGCTGGTGAGCTTCAAGGCCCTGGTGGACGACACCTCGCTCTATTACCCCCGCTTCGTCCGGGTCACCCTCGCGCCCTGACCGCAGGCCCGGGGGATCAATCTGGGGGGCATCGGCACCTGATGCCCACATGACCCGATCTCTGATGATCCTGATGCTGCTCTGCGTTGCTGCCTGTGGATCTCTTCCCGGCCCTGCCGATTCGGGGGTCGATGCCGGCCCCTGCAGCCCCTCGACCCAAACCGGGTGCGACACAGACTCGAAGTGCACTGTGAAGCCAGACACGGGAGCCCCGGTCTGTGGTCCGAAAGGCAATTCGGTCGCCTACGCCTCCTGTGCCGCCGACCCCGAGTGCATCGCAGGGACGACCTGCAATGCGGTTCCGGCGGGCAATCCGACTTTCGAAGGAGGCCAGCTGTGCCGACCTCTGTGCAACCCGATGACCGGAGCCCACCTTGCCTGCGCGCTGGGAGGGACCTGCGAAGTCGTGGATGTTGCCGACCGCTCGATCGGCTTTTGCGTGAGGAAGGCTGACGGCGGAATCTGAAGCCGCACGTATGCTCCACGAGGTGACGACCGGCGTGCCACACCATGTCGCTTTCATTCCCGACGGCAATCGGCGGTTTGCCCGCTCGAAGAACAGCTCGCTGCTCGAAGGCTACCGACAGGGGTACGCGAAGATCGAAGAGGTCCTCACCTGGTGCGGAGAGCTGCGCATTCCCGTCGTCACCGTCTGGGTCCTCTCGCTGGACAACCTGGCTCGGCCGGCCGACGAAGTGGCGGCGCTGCTTGCGTTCATCGAAGAGCAGATTCCGGTGATGGTCGAACTGCAGCACCGGGCGCAGGTCCCGCGCCAGCTGCGCTGTCTGGGTCGGTTCGACACCTTCCAACCTGGGCTGCGCACCGCGATCGCCGCGGCCGAAAAGGACACCCGGGAATTTGGCCCCTTTCGTTTGAACCTCGCGCTCGCCTATGGCGGACAACACGAGATCGTCGACGCGGTGAAGCGGGTGCTCGAAGCGGCCAGGCCGGGAGAATCTGCCGCGGCGATCGCGAGCCGGCTGACCGAGCACGACATTCGACAACAGCTGTACGGCGATGATCCCGACCCGGACCTGATCATTCGAACCTCGGGCGAGCTTCGGCTCGGCGGTTTCATGCTCTGGAAAAGCGTCTACAGCGAGCTGTTCTTCTGTGACGCGCTCTGGCCCGACCTGCGGCGGGAAGATTTTTCCGCTGCGATCGAGGCCTATCAAACCCGCGACCGCCGACGTGGCACGTGACGGCGCTGGCTTCCAACCCCCGGCGGGCGCGGGCAGCCGCGTGGGTCGACGCGCTTCGAATCGAGTACCAGGGCGACAACCTCGTCGCCTGGTTCACCGTCTGCGCCGTCGCCGCGACCACGGGCTCTTTGCCGCTGAGGTGGATGGGGCTCGGGGTGTTGATGCTGGTGACCGCCCAGTGCGCCGTCGAGCTCCTCGACGGGTACCACGACTTC
>JAYVCD010000239.1:0-55030 GCA_043750125.1 Archangiaceae bacterium
TCTTCGTCCTCGGCGCGCCGGGGTTGCTGCTTGGCACGCTGTTTTTGCTCTCGACCCTGAAGATCGTCCCGCTCGAGGTGACGGTGACCAATGAGAAGGGCGAAGAAGTGAAGGAATCGTTCTTCTCGTCCGGCGGGGTGAGCGGAATCAAAGACATCTTCTCGGGGGAAGGCGCACGCAAGAAGGCTGAGGCCGAGAAGGCAAAGCTGCTCGCGACCGAAAAACGCCGGCGGGAAGCGATCGCCGCCCGAGCCGACAAACCCGACAAGCCGGTAGCGGGCAAGGCCGTCGACCCCGCCCTGGCCTTGATCTACGGAAACGGCACCGAGAAAGAAGCCAAGGGCCCCCGGGTGCGGCTCGAAGATCGCCCGAACCAGAAGTCGGTGGATACCGCCGGCCTGACCCAGGAAGCGAGCCAGAAGGTGATCGCCGACAAGATCAAGGGCTTCGAGGGTTGCATCGAGCAGGCCCTGCGGCGCAACCCGAACCTCTCGGTCGGTCCGATCGACGTGGTGCTCAACGTCGGCGCGTCGGGCGCGGTCATCTCGTCCAGCATCGTCCCGGCCAAGCACAACAATTCTGACTGGGGACAGTGCATGCGCGACGTCGCCAAGCGCATCGTGTTTCCGAAATCGGACGGCGATACCGAAGTCAGTCTGCCTCTGAAGGTCGGCGTCGCCCTTTCGCCGTAGATCCACTAAGTCTGGCGCGCACATGTACCTGGGACTGGTCATCGGAACTGTCGTCGCGCACCAGAAAGCCAAGGGGCTCGAGCGTCAGCGGCTGCTCGTCGTTCAGCCCCTGGATCACTTGCGCCAGCCCTCGGGGCCCCCGGAAGTGGCGGTGGACACCGTCTCGGCCAGCCCCCACTCGCTCGTCTACCTGGTCGGCAGCCGCGAGGCGGCGCTGGCGTGCGACCCGTCTTTTGTCCCAGTCGATGCGGCGATTGTCGGGTTGGTCGACGAGGTCGACCTCTCATGAATCTGTGCCGGGTGTTGGGCACCGTCGTCGCGACCGAGAAGCACCCGGCGTTTCACGCCCGGAAAATGCTGGTGGTCCAGCCCCTGGACGAACAGCAGCAGCCGATGGGGAAGAGCTTCCTCGCCGTCGACCATTCCTCCTCGGCTGGAAAAGGGGACGTGGTGCTGGTTTTGCGCGAAGGCAGTGGCGTGCGGCAGATCCTCGGCGACAAGACGCTTCCGATTCGTTCGCTGATCGTCGGGGTGGTCGACCAGATCGACGTCGTCGGGAGCCGCTAGCCCTCATGCCGCTGGCTCCATTGCCGAAAGTGCGTGCCCAGCTGGTGGCTGTCTCACGGCAGCTGCATGCCAATGGGTGGGTGGCCAACCACGATGGGAACGTGTCCGTGAAGCTCACGGGCAATCGCTTGCTGATTACCGCCACCGCCATGTCCAAAGCGGACATCGACGACGGGGCGTTGCTGATCGTAGACCTCGCCGGGAAGGTGCTCGAGGGCCGTCGAAAACCCTTCTCTGAGCTCGAGCTGCACCTGGCCATCTATCGGGCCCGGCCCGAAGCCGAGTCGGTGATCCACGCTCACCCTCCGGTGGCGACCGCTTTTGGGTTGGTGGGCCTCGAGCTGGCTCCCATTGCGGTGCCGGAAATCGTGGTCTCGTTGGGCGAGAAGATCCCCACCCTGCCCCGGGCGCTGCCGAAAGACGAAGAGGCGCTCAAGCGCGTTTCCGAGGCAGCCCGGCTGTACGACGCAATGCTGATTTCGGGGAACGGCGCGCTGACCTGGGGCACGGGCCTTCAAATGGCCCTGCTGCGGATGGAATTGGTCGAGCACTACGCAAAAATCCTGATGGCCGCAAAATCGCTGGGCGAGGTTCCGGCGCTGCCGCCCGCCGAGCTGGGGAAGTTGCTGGAAGCACGGAAGAAAGCGGGCCTCGGCCCTCGTTGAACTTTCGATCGACCTGTCGGGCAATCACCCCCGGGGCTTTTTCGTATTCAAGAGCGAAGGTCACAACATCGAGGTCGGTCATGTTCAAGAGTCAGCGGGAAAATGCAGGGATGGCTGGGTTGCTGGGAATCACCGGGCTGTTGGCGGCCTAGATGGCAGTGGGTGGGGTGATGTGGAGCTCCTATGTCTTCCCGACTTCGGAGCCGAAAATCACTGCCAGGTGGTGTGCCGTCAGACCGTGGGTCACGCGAACGGCTGATTTGCAGTCGTAGGGTCTTGTAAAACGAAGTGCAGATGTGGTTGACGCAGTTCGATTCTCTGGCAATTTAGGCAATCACCGTTTTTTGCCCCGGAGAATCACCAAACCAATGAAGCCCACTCTCAAGTTGATCCTTGCCTCGTGTGCCGCCGTGCTCGCCGTTCAGATGTTCTCGTGTGGAAGCTCAGGAACCGGGGGCACCGGCGGCGGTAACGGGACAGACGGGGGCACGGGAGGAGGCCGTGCAACGGGAGGCGGCACTGGAACCGGCGGAGGCACCGGAACGGGCGGCGGCACTGGAACGGGAGGCGGCAGCGGCGGAGGTGCGGCGGCCTGCAACACGATCAATGTCTCTGCACCCTGGACGGTCTACCCCAACCCCTACCTCGACGGCGGAGCCAACCCGGTGCAGGGGATCATGGGCACCGTGAAGTCCTGTACTGAAAATTCCAAGAGCCGGGTGAATCTCAGCGTCAGCATGGTGGCTGCTTCTCGCGCCTTCGGAGCTCACGTTCACGTCGCTGCGTGCGACGCCGGCCAGGGTGGCGGTCACTACCGAAACGACGTGGACGGTGGCGCGAGCGCGCAGAATGAAGTCTGGCTCGACTTCACCAGCACCGCGACCGGCACGGGCACCGCGGACAACACCGTGAACTGGGTCATCCGCCCGGGCGGCGCGAAGTCGGTCGTCATTCACGATCACACCTCGGACGTAGCGGGCGTGGCTGGAGCGAAGCTGGGCTGCATCGACGTTCCCTTCTGATTCGAACCCTGGCGCGGTGCGAGCGCATGCTTTTCGGCTCGCACCGCGACAGTGTCTTTGCTGTTAGTTGACGACGATGTTGACCGGGGTCGAGAGCGCACCGAAGCGCACTCCCGGGTCATCAATCATTCGCCACTGGAAGACGAACGTGCCGGCCGTGGCGGGCGCGGTGACCGAGAAGGTGAACGTATTGGTCGAGTTGAGGTTGATCTTTTCAGTCGCGCCCAGCGTCACCCGGCTCTTGCCCCAGCGGGTGTTGTCGGAAGGCGACTCGGACGCGAGCCGGAACTGATTCAGCTCGGTCCAGGACGTCGAACCGGTATTCCTGAACGCCACCGTGACGTTGAAGACCTGGCCGCGGGTGACCGTGGTGGGCACCGTCTGCGAGACGAAGCTGGAATTCTTCGGAGCGCGGTTGAGCATGCTCTCGAAGACGACCTTGCGGCGCGGAAGGAACGTGCCGCTCAGCGCGGGCGAGACCGTGAAGCGAGCCCCATCAGGCCCGGTCTCACTCGACTCGCTCACGTGGGTGAAGCCTCCCGAAGAAGGCCAGGTGAGGCCACCGCCGAGGTCAGCTCCGTTGGAAAGCTCGTGGCAACCGGCGCATGAGAGCGCCTGCGCGCGCGCGACAATCTGATCGGGCGTCAGCGTGCTGCCGATCGCCGTCAGCTTGGACTGAATGGCGGTCCGAAAAGGGCTGGCCGCCGTGCCGAACGCCGCGGTGTAGAGGCTGGCCCCAGACTGCGAGTCGCTTTCGCCGGCGTTGAACTTGTCGTTGGGCGCGTAGTTGAAGGTGTTGATGTCGTTCACCGCCAACTTCGCCACGCTGGCCGAAAACGAGGTCGTGCCCGTGCCTTCGAACTCGGCCTTCAGCGGTTGGGTCGAGGCCGACCGGAAGAGGTCGGCGAACGGGTTGGTCTTGTCGGTGGCGGGCACGAAGCGCATCGCACAGGTGGTGGCCGTGGGGCAGGTCTTGTTGATCTTGAACTCGCGCAGGTTCCAGTTGAATTGCATGAACTGGTTGGTGCGCACCTGGCCGGTGGGGCGGGTGGTGGCGTTGCCGTAGTTGTCGATGTGGATGACGGGCGAGAAGCCGGTGAGGCCGGTGAAGTAGAAGCTCTTCAGCAGCGGAGCGCGCTCGGCGGCAGTCTTGGTAGACAGGCTCGCCCAGAAATTCAAGACCGGCCGACAGCCTTCGATGCCCAGGTCGAGGCGCGGGTTGGCGAGGGCCGCCTCGAAGATGATGAAGTTTCGGTTGGTGAAATTGGTGAGCCCCGAGCGGCGCGCGAAGATGACGCGGTATTCGCCGCACGTGGCCCCGTTCGACGGAGCGAGATCAAAGCGGTTCACCACTGCGATCGGCAGGTACGAAGCAATCGACGTGGTGGGGTTGAGGAACGGATCGAGGCTGGCCTGCGAGCCTTCGACGCGCGGGCAGACGTGGGGGAACCCGTTGAGCGCAGGAGCGCCGCCGACGAGCTGATCGTTGCAGTGCGCGCCCAGGCCGAGGCCCGGACCGGCGTTCTCGGTGTCCCACCACTGGTGGAACAGCGCGAGGCTGGTGAGGCCCGTGACGCCGCTCTGGGCGACGAGCTGGTCCATCACTCCTTTGAAGGTGAAGCCCGAAAGGATGACCTGGTCGGTGACCAACAGCGACTTGCGGGGGTCGATCACCACGGCGGCGGCAGTGACAGGGTCCGACGAGGAGTCCACCGACAGCCCGACGCCTCCGCGGTCGGAAGAAGCCGCGGCTTCGTCCAGCGCATCTTCGTGGGTGTCTGCGTCGTCGGGGTTGGGATCCACCGCGCCCACGCCGCAGGCTGCTGCGAACAGGACGAGGGTGCTGGTGAACAATGTGATCGACTGCGAGCGTCTCATGAGGTCTTCCTTGTCGAAGTGCTTCGGTGAGCTCAGTCGCGATTGCAAGCCATGGCCCTTTTGTCCCACCTGGTGCGGTCGAGTGGGCGTCGGGCGATAAGGGCCCGTTACTCCTCGGGCGCACGGTCGAAGATCTGACCACTCGAGTTGGCAGGTGTCCTGGGGCGAAGGCAATCGGCTGACCTGAAATGTGAGGACCGGCTCTCAGATTTTCGACGCGCCCCTCGAAGCAACTTCTTCGTTCAGTACAGCGACGGATCTTCGGCAGCGAAAAGGAGCGCGGCGTTCGGGGGACGAAGGCGCGCAGAGCAGGGCAGGAGTCGGACAATGACTCACGTCTGGTCTGTGGACAGTTGCCTTGATTGGGTCGCTTTCTAGTGAGAGAAATACCGGGTGAGCGCTTTGTTCGAATTCGAGTTGAGCCCTTTTTCCTGGCCGTCCGCGTGCTGACTCTGGGCGCGGCCAAAGCAAACCAGGTTTCGCGGGTCGCCTCGCTGATTTCGATCGGGCTTGGCAGCCTCGTTATCGTCGGCTCTTTTGTCCATCAGCCGGTGCTTTCGAATCTGTTCTCGGGCTTGACGATGAGAGTCAACGCCGCGATCGGGTTCATTGGCTCGGGGTTGGCTCTGTCGCTGCTGACGGCCCACCCGCTGACGCCCTCGCGCGCGCGAATCGCAGCCGGGCTGGCCACGTTCGTCGGTTGCCTCGGGGCACTGAGTCTTTTCGAGTATGTGTTCGAAGTCGACCTGGGGATCGACCAACTGGTGTTCACCCACCCCCCCGACCAGGAGGGAGTCCTCGCTCGGGGACGAATGGCACCGAACACCGCAGCTGCGTTCATGTTGATCGCCGGGGCGCTGCTCACACTCGACCTTGAAATCCGCGGCAACCGCCCCGCTGATTATCTGGCACTCGGCGTGGGGATCATCGCCTGGACCGCGGCCTGTGACCACACCCTGCATCCTCAGTCGATCATCCGGCTTGCCCCCTATCGCCAGATGGCGATCTACACGTCCCTGGCCTGTCTGGCGCTGAGCGCTGGGGTGCTGTTCGCGCGGCCCGGCCAGGGGTTGGCGCGCACGTTCACTGCAGAGGCCGTGGGGGGCGTGACCGCTCGCCGCCTGATGCCGGCGGTGTTTGTGATCCCCGTGCTGCTGGGCTGGCTGCGGTTGAAAGGTGAACGGGCGGGCCTCTACGACACCGCGTTCGGCGTTTCGCTGATGGCGACCGCCACCGTGCTTCTTTTCGGGGCCACCATCCTGGGGATCGCCAAATCGCTCAATCGCCAGGATTTGATCAAGCGGGCACTGGAAGAGGAACAACTGAAGACCCAGGAAGATCTTCGGGTTGCCCGCGATGCGGCCGAGGCCAACAGCCACGAGCTCGAGGCCTTCAGCTATTCGGTCTCACACGACCTTCGATCACCACTTCGGAGCATCGATGGCTTCAGCCAGGCGTTGCTCGAAGACAGCGGCGAGAAGCTCGACGCCGAAGGCAAAGACCACCTCAATCGCGTCCGGGCTGCCGCGCAGCGCATGTCTGAGCTGATCGACGACATGCTGCAGCTTTCAAAGGTGACCCGCGCGGAATACAAGAACGAAAAGGTGGACTTGAGCGCCCTCGCCCACCAGGTGGCTGGAGATCTGAGCCGAGCCAGCCCAGATCGGGTGGTGCGCTTCGACATCGAAAAAGGCCTGACCGCCCAGTGCGACGGCCGACTGGTTCGCCTGGTGATCGAAAACCTGTTCGGGAACGCGTGGAAGTTCACGTCCAAACGCCCGTCCGCCACCATCCGTTTTGGAGGCCGCCTCGAGCGGGCGCTGCCGTGCTGGTTCGTTCAGGACGACGGGGCAGGTTTCGACATGGCCTATGCGGGCAAGCTGTTTGGAGCCTTTCAGCGGCTCCACCCGGCCGCCGACTTCGAAGGCACTGGGATTGGACTGGCCACGGTGCAGCGCGTGGTGCTTCGCCATGGTGGGCGCGTCTGGGCCGAGGGCAAAGTCGGCGAGGGCGCGACCTTCAGCTTCACCCTGGCACCGCAATAGACGGGCCCAGATGCCAACTCTCACTCACTTGTCTGGCACCCGCAGCCTTCGTGCCCGGAGGCCGTGAATGGGTACACCCCTGGCGGTGTTGATGGTCGAGGACGTCGAAGGCGACGCGGCATTGATTGTCAGAGAGCTGCGCCGCGTCGGTTATGACCCCACCTTCGTGCGGGTCGAAACCCCAGCCGATTTCTTGATCAACCTCGCCGGCGGCAGCTGGGACGTGATCCTTTCTGATTACGGTTTGCCCAGCTTCAATGCGTCGATGGCGCTCGAGCTGTTGCAGCACAGTGGCCTCGACATTCCGTTCATCATCGTTTCGGGCACCGTGGGGGAAGAGACGGCAGTCGAAGCGATGCGGGCCGGAGCTTCTGACTATCTGGTGAAAGGGCACCTGATGCGGTTGGGTCAGGTCATCGCCCGCGAGCTGCGCGAGAAAAGCAGCCGCGCCGAACAACGAACAGTCGCCGCGGCGCTCGAGAAGACCGAGATCAGATTTCGCCAGCTGATCGAAGGCCTGCCCGACATCGTGATCGTCAGCGTCAAAGGCAAGATCGCCTACCTCAACCCGATGGCCGTCAAAGCCCTGGGCTACGCCAGCAACGAAGACCTTCTGGGTCATGCGCTGCTGTCCATCGTCCACCCTGACGATCGCGAGAAATCGGCCGAGCGCCTCGCCAGCGTCCTCGCTGGGGCGATCGCCCCGGTGCTCGAGCGTCGGTTGCTGCGACGCGACGGCAGCGTCATTCACGTTCAGCTCAGCGCTCAGCTCGCGGTGCTCGAATCGGAGCCGGCGGTCGTCGCGTTGGCGCGCGACATGAGCGAGCATCGGCAAACGCAGAACCAGTTGATGGTCTCCGAACGGATGGCCTCGGTGGGAACGCTGGCCGCCGGGGTCGCTCACGAAATCAACAACCCGCTGGCCAGTGTGCTGGCGAACCTGGACTTTGCGCTTGCCGAGCTGGGCGATTTTCCACAGCGAGAAGCCCTGTCCCCCGAAGTGATTCGGTCGTTGCGCGAGGCCCGGGAAGCGGGGGAACGGGTTCGGAACATCGTTCGTGACCTGAAGATTTTCTCGCGGTCGGACGACGCCGATCGCCGGGGGCCAGTGGACGTTCAGTTGGTGCTGGAATCTTCGCTGCGAATGGCCTGGAACGAGATTCGACATCGGGCGCGACTGGTCAAAGACTTCGGGCCGGTTCCCCGGGTGCTGGCGAATGACGCGCGGCTGGGACAGGTGTTCCTCAACTTGATCGTGAACGCGGCCCAGGCGATTCCCAGCGGTCGCGCGGAAAAGAACGAGGTTCGGGTGGTCACCCGGGTCATCGACGGCAAAGTGGCGATCGACGTTTGCGACACCGGGGCGGGGATGCCGGCGGCGGTGTTGAATCGACTGTTCACTCCCTTCTTTACGACCAAGCCGATTGGGCTGGGCACGGGCATTGGTCTGTCAATTTGCCATCGGATCATCAGCGACCTGGGCGGAGAGATCACCGTCGAGAGCGAAGTCGGCAAGGGGACGACGTTTCGCGTGTTGTTGACCGCCACGAACGAGATCGAAGGAAGACGGGCCACCGCCGTGCCACACCCTTCCCGCCCGGGGCGCAGAGGCAGAGTGCTGGTGGTCGATGATGAAGCGGCGATTGGCCGGGTGATCGAACGAACTCTGCGCCGCGAGCATGAAGTGACCTGCGTGCTCAACGGACATGACGCGTTGAAATTGATTTCGGGCGGTCAGCGCTTCGACGTGATCCTGTGCGATTTGATGATGCCCCAGATGACCGGCATGGAGCTCCACGCACGGCTGTGCAGCGCCGCTCCAGATCAGGCAGAATTGATGATCTTCGTCTCGGGCGGCACTTTCACGGCTGAGGCGAGAAGCTTTCTCGACCAGGCCCCGAACCCGCGCATGGAGAAACCTTTCGATGCCCACCAGCTTCGGGTCATCGTCAATGACCGCGTACTCAGTGCAGTCACCTGATTTGCAACAATCACAAATTCCAGGAGCTCGATGACGAAGCGAATCTTATTGATCGAAGACAACCCGGATGACGAAGCACTGACTCTTCGGGCGCTGAAGAAAAACCACATCCTCAACGAGGTCTTCGTCGCGCGCGATGGGGTCGCGGCAATCGATTACCTGATGGGCACCGGGCCTCATGCCGCTGAACCGCGGGTCCTGCCCCAGCTGGTCCTTTTGGATCTCAAGCTGCCGAAGCTCGATGGGCTGGAAGTACTGCGTCGAATCCGTTCTGACCCCGCCACGCGGTTGTTGCCGGTGGTGGTGTTGACCTCCTCAAAAGAGGACCGGGACCTCGTGGAAAGCTACAGCCTCGGGGCCAACAGTTATGTGCGCAAGCCGGTGGACTTCGTTCAATTCAGTGAGGCGGTGCGCAACCTGGGCCTGTATTGGCTGGTGCTGAACGAGACGGCTCCCACCTAAGTCTGCCCCCGTTGCGCGCAGGGGACTATGTTCTCACCCCTCCCGTGTCGCTCTTTGTGTTGCGAGAAGGTTTCAAGGTGGTCACCACGCCGGCGGGCGCGGGCCGACTCGTGCACGTGCGAACCGGGGCCGAGCTCGAGGTGTCGACCGAAGACGCGAAGATGCTCGAGCGCCTTGGGACGGGAGGCCTGGAAGCGACGGACCCCTGGCTGACCGACATCGTCGAACGTTTTCGAGCGCTGCGGCTGTTGGTGCCGGCAGCGAGTGTCTCGGTGCCAGCGCACGGGCCTTCGGCGATCCCTGCTTCTGCGGCGGCTTCGGGCTCCACGGGCGGGGTGGGCGCGGGTCAGGCGGTGCCGTGCCTGCGGCCGACGTTGAAGGTGAACACCAAGGGGCCCTCGTCTTCGCTGGTCAACGTCACCGACCCAGCCACGGGGAAAACCTTTCAGCTGTACGACTTCGAAGTGAGCCTGGCCCGGATGCTCGATGGGCGTCGGTCTCACTCCGAGGTGGTTGAAGCGGCGCGACACATCGGGCTTCCGGTCACGTTCGACAGTTTGGTGCGGTTCATTCGCGAGCTCGAAAAGTACGGCTTTCTTGCTCCTCCCGGCACGGTGACGGGGGGGCCTGCTGAGCCGTCTTTGTGGCCCGCCCGCGAGCCGTGGGATGAGGCGACCCGCGCGCTGTACCAGAGCGGCTTGCGGATGCACCGTCAGGGCCGGTACCACGAGAGCGCGGCCTATTTTGAGGCGATGCTGGTGCAGGATCCGAAGAACGCCGAAGCACGGCAGATGCTGGACCAGGCGAAACAACGGGCCTCGTTACCCCCCGAAGCGGGCTTGACGCCTTTGCCCGACCTCGGCGATCAGCCGATTGAGCAGTTCGATGAGTTGTCGTTGGACGATGCACCGGCAGTTGCGGCGGTTGCGAGCGTGGCTGTATCGGTCGATGAGCCCGTGGCGCGCCCTTCGCGACGTCGAATGGCGATCGCGCTCGCCGGAGGGCTCGTCGCGTTGGGGGCTCTCGCGTGGAATTTCGCAGGCTCATCAACCCCCGCTCCCGAGGTGGTTCCGGCAGCGGCGGTTCCAGCAGCCGCGGTTCCGGCAGCGGTAGTTCCAGCAGCCGCGGTTCCGGCAGCCGCGGTTCCGGCAGCCGTGGTTCCAGCAGCCGAGGTTCCGGCAGCCGCGGTTCCGGTGGTGAATTCAGCTGCAGTTCCAGCTGCCCCTTCGGCTGTTCCGGCCGAGCCAGTTCGAGACGCGGCCGCCGCAGCTCCCGGCCCCTTCGATGCGGGAACCGTCGCCATCTCAGTCGAGGAGCCTCGTGACGCGAAGGCAGCGGACCCAGGAGCCTCGGGCCGAGCGTGGGAGGTGTTTCCGATTAACAAACGCGGACGGGTGAAGATGGGGCAGGTGGTCGCCCCAGCCGCCGGAATCGTCTCGTGGAAAACTGCCGCCGAGCAGCGGGTGAAACGAGGCGACCTGGTCGCGGTAGTCCGAACGGCAGAGGGTGAACAACGCCTGACGGCACCGGTGGCCGGCCTGATGATTCGAACCATCGCCGAGGGTGAGAACGCCCAGGCCGATCAGTCGTTGGGTGACCTGCTGTACCCCGAGGCCTACTTGCAGACGATCGTCACGGGTGCACGGCCCGACGCTTCCTGGGTGTGCGAGGTCGTCGACGAGGCGTCCAACCAGCGAGCGGACTGCACCGTGGGCGCCGTCGTCCCCCGGGGCGCTGCCTTCTTCGTCACCGCGATCCTGCTGCCGCGCTGGTTCGATGGGGCGGCCAACGCGAAGGTTCGGCTGGCGGCTCCCTGAAGTTTCAGGGAGGAAGTTTTCGGTACCGCTCGTAGATCCAGTCGACGACCCAGCGGGTGATGGCCCGGGCTCCGGCCGGCGAATAATGAATGCCATCGTCGAGACGAAAGCGATTGAGCCGGCCGTCGGAACCGCGAATGAAGGTGGCGTATTCGCCCGCTGAATCAGAGACCAACATCTGCAGCTCGAGAAACTCGACCCCCGGCACCTTCTTCGCCGCCTGAGCGAAGATCGCGTTGAGGTACTGGGCATGGTGCGAAAAGCGTCCGGCGCGCATCGGCGGAAGCCCCAACCACAAGACCCGCGCCCCGCCCATCGCGAGGGTGCGCATCATTTCCATCACCCGCGCCGAGTAGGCGGTGCGCCACCCCGCTTCACCGAAGTCCACCGGGCGATCTCCGTCCCGAATGCGGGTGCCATCGTTCGCGCCCAGTGAGCAGACAATCAGCCGGGGGTGTTCGCGTTCCAGCAACGGAGCCAGGACCTTCATCCAGTCGTAGACGTCGGGCCGCGAAAGGCCGGTCGCGGTCTGAAATGCGTGGACGACGCGCAGTCGGGAGTCTCGTGCGAGCGCCCGTGAGACCGCTGCGCCCAGACTGCCGCCGATCATCGAATCGCCCATCAGCAAGACGGTGACCGCGGAATCTTTACTGGGGCTTCCGGGGAGCTTCGTGCCTTCGACAATCTCGGGCAGCGCTTCGGGCGGGGGCAGGCTCGCTTCCTTCGCGGCTGCAATCGGCGCTGCTTCGCCGGGGTCATCCCACCCCTCTGCGAGCAAGGGGTCTTCGCTGGCACCGAGCATGCGACCCACCCACGCCCCCGAGCCGACCGCCCACCGACGGGGGCCGGTCAAGCCCAGGTGGTCCATCGCGGTGTTGATCGGGCCGAGCACTGAACGCCAGGCGCTCTGCACCGGACCGAGATCCATTCTCTGGACCCAGGTGAGCAACCCCTCGGAATCGAACGCCACCAGCAGGGCCGCGCAGATTCCCAACACCAGCGCGACTTCGCGCAACCGATATTCCCGAACGGCCGGCGCTCCATCTGAGGTTGCGTCCTCGTCATGTGCGGCGACCGCCCGCGCCAGAGCACTGTGCAGATTCTCGGCGGGCGGAATTGAACCGTTCATCAGAATTGAAAGTAGATGAAAGGCGCCACGCCCCGCGGGCCCCACGCGTCGATCAGCAACAGGGCGATTGCGAACACCAGGCCCTGCACGGGAAGAGGAAGGCGCGCAGCCCACTGCAGTGCGGCGCGGCGGCCGGGCAACAGCTGTCCTCCCAGGCCTGCGGCAATCGCCAGCAGCACCGCGGGGCCCAGAGAGAAGCGGGCACTTGCGGCGAACAGCGCGGCGAGCAAGTCCCCAGCAGATCCCAACGAGGTCGAACGGAACAGCACCCAGCCCAGGCAGACGAAATGAAACGTCAACACCGGAGCGGCGACCTTCCACACCCTCAGCGCCCTGAACCCCTGCACCCACCGGGTGTTCGCTTCCGACCAGACCCGATGCGCGACGAGCCAGGCGCCGTGAAAGAAGCCCCAGGCCACGAAGGTCCAGGCCGCGCCGTGCCAGAGGCCGCCGAGCAGCATCGTGATCCCGACGGTCAGCGCGGTGCGCACCCGACCGCCGCGGGATCCTCCGAGGGGAATGAAGAGGTAATCGCGCAACCAGCTCGAGAGTGAGATGTGCCAGCGACGCCAGAAATCACGGGGGCTGTCGGCCCGGTAGGGGGCGTCGAAGTTGACGGGGATTTTGTAGCCGAGCAGCAACGCCGAACCGACCGCGATGTCGCTGTATCCGGAAAAATCGCAGTAGATCTGAACCGCGTACCCGTAGATCGCCAACAGCACTTCGAGGCCGGAATGATCTGCGGGCGACTCGAACACCGGGTCCACCAGGCGGGTCGCCAACAGCTGGGCGATCAACACCTTCTTTCCCAGCCCGACCACGATCATTTCCATCGCCCGCGCCGCGTCGATCTTCACCGCCGCCCCAGGCGCAGCCAGCTGGGGAAGAAAGACCGAGGCCCGCAGAATGGGACCTGCCACCAGCTGGGGAAAGAAGGCGACGTAGAGCAGTGAGTCGACCGCGCGTACCTTCACGGGGATCGCCCCCCGAAAGGCGTCGACCATCAACGAGATGGCGTGGAAGACAAAAAACGAAATGCCCATCGGAAGAGCGATTTCGGGCAGGTGGGTCGGCCCAAGGTTCAGTCCCAACAGCGCCAGCAACCCCATCAGGTTGGCCGCGGCAAACCCAAGGTACTTGAAGACGGCCAGGGTCCCGAGGCAGATGACAATTCCACCGGCCAACAACCCGCCGCGAGCGCGCGTCTGACGGGGGTCGAGCACCTGAAGTCCGCGGGCCACGGTCCCCCCCAGCAGCGCGATGCCGACCAGCAGTGGAACGAAGCGCCAGTCCCAGTACGCGTAGAAGCCGCAGCTGGCGACGACCAGCATCGCTTTGTGCGCCGCGAGCCAGGGCCGAAGGGTCCAGGCGATCGCAAACACGGCGAGGAAAAAAACGGCGTAGTCGACGGTGGGGAAGAGCACCAGGCAGCAGCTTAAGGGTCGGTTTGCTCTTGCAGGTATTCGCCGACCACGTTGAGCAGCTCATTGAGCGCGACCGGCTTGCGCAGGTAATCGGTGGCGCCCGCTTCGTCCGCCACCTCGTGCAGCCGTTCGAGCGCAAGCGACGAGACGAACACCACCGGAATGTCCGCCAGCTCTACGTCCGAGCGCATCGTCTTGCAGACGTCCACTCCGTCGAGGCCCGGCATCAAAATGTCGAGCACCACCAGCTTCGGCTTCAGCTCGCGCACCATCGAGAGCGCCTGGTGCCCATTCTTCGCCTTGTGGACCTCGTAGCCATAACGAGAGAGCACCCGGTTGAGGAAGTCGAGGATCGCCGGTTCATCGTCGGCGATCAGCACGGTCGGCTTTCCCGGCCAGGGTTGCCCGGCGAGGCGATCGAGCTGGGTGCGAAGGTGCTCGCGGGCCTCCTCGGTGGCGTCCATCCACCTCAGTCCGACCGCGCGGCCATCGAGGTTGTCGCGGGTGACCTCGGCCTTCAGCTGCACTTTCACCCCGTCGTCCAGCTCGATCTCGACCTCGACCGACTGCCCGGCCATCAGTGGCGCCAGGGTATCGAGCTGGCAACCCGTCTCGGACAGGTCGCGCGCGAACGCGGTGTTCGGCAACGGCGGTCGGGTGAGCTTCACCGGCAGGGTGCAGGGCAACCGACGGGTGCGGCGACCGGGCTTGGGCGCTTCGGTGTGGCTCAAGCCGATGAGCTTTCGCACCCGCTCGATTTCTTCATCTTCGAAGCGGACCCAGACGCCGACTTTGAACAGCTTGCTGTCGCGACGCAGCCCGACGACCTGCGCGTTGGCGATCAACGCCATTCCGTCGAGGTGGAGCTCGATTGCAGTGAGCTCTCCGAGGCGAGGTCGTTCGACGGTGCCGATGAAGATCCGGTCTTTGTTGCCCCGCAGCATCTCGGCCCAGAGTTGGTACTTGTCGCGAAAGTCGAGTCGAAGAGCCACGGTTCGGAAACGCTCTTACCAGATGCCGGTTAGCCCAGCTTGAGCCGTGCGATCACTTCGTCCGCGGCCGCGGTCGTGGACAGGGTCCCGCCGAGGTCCCGAGTCGTCTTCCCGTCGGCGACGGCCGCCTGAATCGCCGTTTCCAGGGCTTCGGCCGAGCGGGTGTGACCCAGATCGCGAAGCATCAGCGCGCTGGTGAGCAGGCTGGCCACCGGGTTGACGATGCCCTTCCCGGCGATGTCGGGGGCCGACCCGTGCACCGGCTCGAACAGGGGCGTCGAGGTCGGGTTGAGGTTCGCCGACGCAGCCACGCCCAGCCCGCCGGTGAGTCCTGCTCCGAGGTCGGTGAGGATGTCGCCGAACAGGTTGGTGGTGACGATGACGTCGAAGTCCTCGGGCTTGATCACCATCTGCATCGCCAGCGCGTCGACGTAGTAGTGCCGGGCGTCGATTTCCCGATACTCGATCTGAACCTCTTTGAAGGTCCGCAGCCACAGCTCGTGGGCGGCGATCGCGTTGCTCTTTTCTGCCAGCGCGACCCGTTGCTTTCCGTTTCTCTTCGCCCACTCGAAAGCCGCCCGGATGATCCGTTCGACGCCTTTGCGGGTGTTGATCTCTTCGGCCACCGCGATTTCGTCAGCGGTCCCCTTTTTGAAGACCCCACCGATTCCGTTGTACATGCCCTCGGTGTTTTCCCGGAACACGACGAAATCGAGCTCTTTGCGGCCCTTGCCCTTCAGCGGCGAGAGCCGGTCGTCCAACAGGCGGCAGGGCCGGAAGTTGATGTACAGGTCGAGCCCGAAGCGCAGCCCGAGAAGAATTTCGCGGGCATGCACCTGGCCGGGGACCCGGGGGTCTCCGACGGCTCCGAACAAGATCGCGTCGAAGTCGTTGCGGAAAATTTCGATCTGTCCGGCGGGCATCGCCACGCCCGTCTTCAGGTAGCGCTCGGCCCCGAAGTCGAATTGCTCGAACTGCAAGCCCAGCTTGTGGGCCTCGTTGATCAACCCCAGCACACGCACCGACTCGGCCGTGACTTCGATGCCGGCCCCGTCTCCGGGGATGACTGCAATCTTGGCGACCATCTGTAGTTTCAGCTCCCGTGAAGGGACAGCGGAGGGCGCTCTTCGCCGGTGAAGACCCGAAGCGCAAGGTACTCGTGGTATCGGCACTGCAGCGTCAGGGTGTCGCCCGGGACAATCTGGGTCGGCCCGGGAGGATGAAGCGACTCTGTCCCCCCTTGTTTTCGCAGCGAGACCGTCAGCCCGCCGAAGCGATCGCGCACCGCCGAGATGTTGAGCTCGGACAGCTTGGGACCCGCTACGAAGTGCGAGACGACCAGCAGATGTTCCCCGACCGAGAAGCTGTGGATGATGCGCGGGTCGAGGCTGGTGAGCGCCATCGTCTGGCCCGCGAGCACCGAGGTCGAGTGGGCCTCGGCGCGAAAATTCTCTCGCACCCGCGCCGCGAGATCTTCATCGAAGAGCCGCATCACGATTCGAATCTCGGGGTTGGCTTTGCGCGCGTCGAGCCCGACGTTGATGTTGCCGAGGTCATCGTCGGTGCAGCAGACGATCGCCTGGGCATGCTTCACGTTCAGTCGCATCAGCGCCCGGGGGTTGCGCGCATCGTCGATCAAGACCGGGACGTTGAGGTCCTGCAGCTGGGTCGCGAACGGGGCCCCTTCGTTCTTCTCGATCACCACCACTTCCTTGCCCAGCGCCGTCAGCTGGTTGGCGATTCGGAAGCCGACCCGCCCTGCTCCACAGACGATGATGTGTCCCCGCATCGATTCGGCGATCACTTCGGTCCACTCCCGGTCAGAGGTCTTCTTGGCGAAGAACAAGTAGGCAAATCGCACCACCCCGTCGACGACCGCCAACAGTCCGAACGGAGGAATGAGGATGTTGAGCGCTTCGATCGTCGGGTTGTCGACAAACTCCAGCGAGGGCTGCCCGAAGAGCAGGAAGTAGACGTGACTGAGCGCGCGGCCCCAACCGATCGGGAGCCCGTTGGCGGTCGGGTAGTTGAAGACGTAGAGCCACGGCAACACGCCGAACAGAATCAGCGCGAACAGGACCGTGATTCGAAAGCGCCGCCCAATGGCGGTGACGTAGCGAAGGCGGGTGGCCAGCGAACGGCGCTGCGGGCGGAGCTCCATCGGGCAGCGACGTTGACTACCACACCCGGTGGGCGTGGCCGTCGAGACTTCACTTCACCAAAAAGAGGCCCTTGAGGTCTTCGGTCAGGCTGATCGGGTTGCCCGCATTGCCGAGCGCAGTCGCCCGCCACTGGTAGATCAGGCCCGGCTTCAAGGGGACCAGGCCCCCGTACGCGACCGCGATGTTTCCCGCCGCGTTCTTCACATCGAGCACCGCGGGGTTTCCCCAGACCTTCACCCCCGACGAGCTGAACACCACCAGGTCATAGGTCTTCGCGCTCGAGTACGGCTTCCAGGTGAACGTCGGGGTGCCGGCGATTTCTTCGATCGTGTCGGACGCGCCCGGAGACACCGTCTCGATCGCGCCGGTCACTTTGAAGGACGGGTTGACGCTTGCCACCCCGTTGGAAACGGTGACGTGGGCCAGCTGGGTGCCCGAAATGTTCGGGTCGGGATCCCGGACGTTGCCGTCGTTTTCAAACGCGGCAAGCACCACGTACTTTCCGTCGGGGATGCCGCTGATGCTGTAGCTGCCAGTCAGGGTGGGGCCGCCGGTCTCGGGCGCGCGCAGTCCGGAGACCAAATCTCCTCGCGCGAGCACTTCGATGAAGGTGCTCTCGATCGCCATCACCACGCTGGTCCCCGCTCCATTGGCGCCCCCGACCAGGCTCACCGAGCCCGTCATCGTCGCGGTCGAAACGGTGCTCTTCTTCAGGGCCACGCCGGTGGTGTCCGAGCCGGCGACGGCGATCACGTCGACCGCGGTGAAGTTGCTGCCCTTGCTGTAGGCCTGTGCCTTGTACGAACCGGGCGCCACGTTGAAGAGGTGGAAGGCCCCGGCGCCATCGGTGGGGGTCGAGTAGGTCCTGGCCCCCTCGAGCACGACCAGCGCCGACTGACCCGTGGCCAGCTCGACGGTTCCGCTGACTCCTTTGTTTCCTTTTTCCGCGTCCGACAGCGCGGCGAGCGCGAGGTCAGTCAGGCTGTTGGCGAGGATCAGCGGCTTGCCCTCGGCCTGGGCCTTCGCGGTGCTGGTGTCGATCGGAAGCGAATTGCGAACCCCCGAGGGGAAGGCCTGAAAATCCTGGGCCGCCGCGCGCAACATCACCGTACGGAAAATGGGTGTCCCCTTGTCATCACTGCGCTCGGTTTCGACCCGCAGCGACCAGGCCCCGGCGGAATCCGAGTGAGCGATGGCCCCGGCGGGAACCCCGTTCACGTCGACCGCAGAGACTTCCGCGCCTGAGATCGGCGTCGTCGCCCCGAGCACCTTCACCGTGCCCTGCAGCATCAGCGGCTGGAAGCAGTACGGGTTGCCCTTGTCCTTCACCCGCTCGCACACCAACCCATTGGTGCAGGTCGTGGGGTCGGTCAGCTTGCAGGTCTGCGGACCAGATGGAGTGCAGCCTGCGAACGCGAGCAGCGCGGCGAGGATCGAGCTGAATTTCATGACGACTCCGGAGTGGGGAATCCGCGAACCGCTACAAGGTTCGGGCCAGTGAAGGCGTGGCGCGGCGCGGGTTTATCGCCGCGCTCTAACACGAACCCCGACAGACCGGTCGCGCGGACGACGCGGGTGCCCTGTGAGCCGTATGGAAGTGTAGGGAGAAGGTTTTAGCTGCGGAGCTTGTGTGTCGAAGGAACCCGGACCTAGACCGCGCGTCCATGAAAAAAATCCGCCTGATTTGTTTGGCTCTGACTTCAATCGCTTGCTCGCTGAGCGCCTGTGGAGGCCCGCCGCCGGACACGAGCTGTCTGAAAACCGGATGTCCGACGGGCAAGTCCTGCAATCCGAATACAGGACTGTGTCTGGGGACCGGAGGCGCAGGAGTGGGCGGTGGCTCGGGCACCGGCGTGGGCGGCGGAGTGGGGACCGGCGGCGGAACCGGCGTGGGCGGCGGAGTGGGGACCGGCGGTGGAAGCGGCGTGGGCGGGGGCAGTGGAGGAGGTGCCGCCAATTGCACCGCCACTACCGGCTGCAGTGGAACCAAGCCTGTCTGCGATGTCGCCGCGACCGGGGGCCTTGGAACCTGCGTCACCTGCACTGCAACCGCGGGCTGCGCAGTACCGACCCCGTATTGTCTGACCGGCGCGCCCGGTGGGCTGTGCGTTCAGTGCCGCAACAACGGGGACTGCGCCGCGTCGGGAATGCAGTGCAGTGCCGCGACGAGCACCTGCGTCCCCCTGCTGCCGGACGGCGGCGGAACCGGGGGCGGCTCTGGGGCGAGCGACGCAGGCTTTCCGTACTGCGTGCCGCGGGACGCCGGAATGTTGGGCTGCGTCACCGAGTGCTCGGGTGGGTTCCACTGTCAGAACGGAAGCTGTGTGCTCAACGGCGCGAACGGACCGGTGCAGGTCACGCTGCGTTGGAACACCCAGGAAGATCTCGACCTTCACCTCGACGAGCCGGGCGATGCGGGGGTGTGTGAAATTTATTACGGCAATTCCAATGATCCCGACTCGGGCATGGGGAGCACGTGTGGCGCGACGGGAATCCTCGATCTCGATTCCGAGGCTGGGTGTCCTGTACCGCCGGACAACGTCGACATCGAGAACATCATCTACCCGGTGGGAACACCCGCGCCCAGCGGCACCTATGCGGTACGCGTCGACCACTACAAAAACTGCAACATGTCCCTGGCGATGGTGCCCTTCCAGGTCGAAGTCCGAGTCAACGGCTTCACCTCTGGAATGTGCGGAGTATTTGTCCCCACGGACCTCGACTGGAATGACACGGGCAGCTCTGGCGGCGGGCGCCAGGTGATGACCTTCAACGTCCCGTAATTCTCAAGCGGTCGGTTCGGGAGGCGGCGCGTTCTTCGCGCGTCGCTTCTCGATCAACCACACCAGCACGACGCCCAGCTCGTAACAGGCGAGCATCGGGCCGGCCATCATCGCCAGGTTCACCGCGTCGCCGGTGGGGGTGATGATCGCCGCAGCAATCAGGCACAGCACGAACGCGTGCCGCTGGTACTTGAAGAGGAACTTCGACTTCACCAACCCCACCATGCCCAGCACCGCCATCACCAGAGGAAGCTCGAAGATGACTCCGAACGCCAGCTCGAGCACCAACACCAGCGTCAGCTGCTCGGTCATCGAAAGCATCGGGCGGGTCCAGTTCGCCGCTTCGTAGGCGGCGACGCCGACGCTGAGGTTTCGGGTGACTTGCCAGAGCGCTGAGAAGTCATCGGCCCGATCGATTCGGGCCTGCTTGAGCAGCTCGGCGCCTTCGTCGCACGCGGTGATCACGGCGTCCCAATCGCGCCGGGCATAGGCCTCGACCGCGACTTGTCGCTTTTCCATCACCATCGTCAGCGCCGGCCGAACGCTGTCCCCCAGCCCATCGCGGGTGACATCGATGAGCTTGCCGAGGCCTTCGATGCGGGACAGCGTCTCGACCCCGCGCTTGGGGTTGAGGGTGATTCCGATTCCGCCCATGAAACCGGTGGCGGCCTTCGCTTGCCCCTCGCCCGACGCCTCGAGCTCGGTATTGGCCTGGCGGGCCAGCTGGCCGGCCTTCTCGAGATCTCCAAGCCGTACGAATCGAAAGGCATCTTCGGCGCGCAATTTCCCAGAGCTCAGCCGGCCTTCGAGCGCGACGGACGATTCTTCGCGCAGCAGGAAGGTGAACATCTGGGGCAGCAGCGCGAAGTAGCAAAACGAGGCGCCGGCGAGAAAGGCGAGGGTCCCGAAGATGATGAAGGGACCGGCGAGTTTTTTCTCGTCGCTGTAGAGCCCGGGGGCAACGAAGCCCCAGATTTGCCAGAGGATGACGGGAGTGGTGAGGAAGACCCCGCCGTAGAGGCCGACCTTCATGTAGACGTTAATTTCTTCGATCGCTGAGGTGTAGATCAGCGCCGAAGCCTCGGGAGGCAGCGCGAGCAGCACCGGGCGCATCAGGAACCCGTAGAGCTCTTTGGCAAAGATCAGCGACCCGCCGCCCAGGACCATCACGCTGATCGAGATCCGCAGCATTCGCTTGCGCAGCTCGCCCAGGTGGGCCGAGAGACTCATCTTGAATTCGTCGGGGGGAGCGACCTGCGCAGGCGCGGTCATCAACTGGCCTTCTTTTCAGGCTCGCCGACGGCGGGCACGGCAACCGCAGCGGGAACCGCAGCGGGAACCGCATCAACGGAGGCAGCAACCGGCTCGGGGACGGGAGCAGGGGTGGGGTCGACGTGGTGGGAAACCAGGGGCTCTTCGGGCTCGAGCGCGGGGTCGGGCTTGCCGTAGTCCGGGTGGCGCGGATCGCTGTGGTCGATCGGGTGCTCGGGGTCGAGCAGCGCTCCCTCGGGGGTGTGCAACGCGTCGATCGAAACGGTGTCCGTGGCAGGAGCGAGCTGGGGGGCCGCCGGAGGCACCTCCATCTCCTGGTCCATTTTGTAGAACTCGCGTTCGACGACCCCGCGGACCTCATCGGTTTGCCGGCGGAATTCGCGGAGAAATTTCCCCAGACCGCGCGCGAGTTCCGGCAGCCGCTTGGGCCCGAGCACGAGGAGTGCGACTACCGCAATGAGGACGAGTTCGCCTGAGCCGATGTTGAACATCGGGGGGAGTTATAACCCCACGTCCAGCTACTTGCGCACGGGGAACGCAGTCCCTTTGCCGCAATAGACAAACGTGCCATCCGGTGACTTGCCTGCCCGCTTCAGGCCGCTGAAGGCCAGAACGGACCCGGCGCGGGCCGGCCCGAGGGCGGGATCCTCGACGCGCAGGACGACGGGGACCCCGGTCGGCAGCCCATCGAAAGGAGCCAGCAGCTCTGAAATGACGTACGCGCGGCCCGCGCTGCAGCCATTGGACGGGATGCCGAAAAAGGCAAACCGTTCGTCGACCGAGACGATCTTCACTTTCGCGTCTTCCACCACGGAGGCCGCCACGAACCGGGGGTCGCTCTTGGCGTCTTCGGCGCTCTTGGCGGGAACGAGGCCGGCCCGACGGGGACCGGCTGCGGCGGCGGGGGTGTTCGCGGCCACCGTCTGACCGGGCTTGATCGGAGTGCGATTGCCCTCGACCGGAACCGGCTTCTTCGCGTCCTCCGCCGCCAGCCGCGCGGCTTCCTTCTGTTGCTGTTCGTCGAACTTTCTCTCGTCTTCCCTCTTTTGTTTCTCGTCGGCCGCAGCCCGTTTCCTGGCTTCGGCGTCGGCCTTCTTCGCGTCCGCGGCCGCCTTCTTCTTTTCTGCGGGGGTCATCGCTTCGGCCGGCTTGGACTTCCGCTCTTCCTCGGCCAGGCGTTTCTTCTCGTCCGCGTCGGCCTTCTTTGCTTCGGCGTCGCTCTTCACCTTCTCTGCGGCTGCCTTCTTCTCGTCCTCGCGCTTCTGTTTGTCGGTGGCGGCGGCCTGCTTCTTCTCTTCCTCGGCAGCCTTGCGCGCCTCTTCGTTGCGCTTCTTGTCTTCCTCGAGCCTGGCCCGGCCGGCCTCGATCGCCTTCTTCTTCGCGTCGAGCTCTTCTTTCTTCTTCGCAAGCTCTGCTTCCTTCGCGTCGTTGGAGGCCTTCTGCTTCGCGATCGCCTCGTCGCGCTTCTTCTCGTCGGCGGCCTTGCGGTCGTCTTCCTTCCGGGCCTTCTCTTCCGCGATCAGCCGCTTCTTCTCTTCGGCATCGGCCTTCGCCTTTTCAATCGCGAATTTCTTCTCTTCTTCGACGCGCTTCTTCTCTTCCTCGGCGAGGCGCTTCTTCTCGGCCTCGGCTTTGATCGCGCGATCCCTGGTGTCGGCCTCGTCTTTGATCCGCTTGGTTTCCGCGGTGGCTTTGGCCTTGATTTCAGCTTCGGCCGCCTTGCGCGCGGCGAGCTCGTCGGCGGCTTTCTGTTTGGCGAGCGCGTCGGCTTCGGCCTTCAGTTTTGCCGTTTCTTCGTCGGCCTTCTTCTTCGCGGCTTCTGCGGCCTTCTTGGCTTCTTCCTGGGCCTTGAGCGCGGCCTTGCGGGCCTCGGGGGTGATGGGGCCGACGCGACCGGCGGGCTTCTTCTCGTCGCCTTCCCGGTTCTCGCTCTGCATCGTCTTCGGAGTGGCGATTTCGGGAGCCACTTCGTCCTGCGCGAAGGCGATCGGCGCTGCGACAGTCAGACCGAGGGTCAAAAACAGGGCAGCGTGATTCTTCATCCGTCGGCGCTTAATCCACCGGCTGCCGCGGGAGCAACAACCGCGGCACCTTCGGAGGCACCCGCGCCTCGACCCACCACAGCAAGAATGGAATCGAGAGCGTCAACCCGAGCGAGATGACCGCCACTTTTTCCATTCCGACCAGGGTGCGTGGCAGCTCGCCGGGCATGTCGGTGGGCCAGGGGTCCCGCGCTTTGAGGCTCAGCACCAGCGGGCCCAGGCCGGACGCGAGCGCCGAAGCGCCATGCTGAACGGCCGACTGGATGGATTGAAAACGCGCCCGTTCGGTGGGGCCGGGCACGCGGGTGGTCAGCGTGTTGTACGGAACGTTGCGCACCGCCATCGCCATCATGAACCAGATGAAGAAGACCGGAACCGGGAGTTTGACCGCGTTCGCATCGACGAACACCAGCCAGACGACCGGCGCCACCACCAGCGTCCCGAACGTTCCGACCTTGAACGCCCCGAAGCGATCGACCAACCGGCCGGCACTTTGGCTCGCGACCAGGCTGCCGACGCCCCCGACGAGGTAGAGGAACTTCAACGCGGACATCTCGACGTGGTGGTTCAGGTGGAGGTAGGTCGAGATGTTCGGGATGATCACGAAGCCCGCCATCATCGTCACCGCGGTCATCAACAGGCTGACCTGCACCAGAGGGCGCGAGAGCAGCTCGCCGGTGGTGATGTGGTGGGTCTCTTTCCGGTAGGCCTCGAGGTGACCCACCAGCGGGGGCAAGAGCCGAATGGCCCCGAGGACGATCAGCACTCCCAACCCGGCGACGGCGAGGAAGGCCGAACGCCAGCCGAGGTGCTCGGCCATCCACAATCCACCCGGGACTCCCAGGACGGTGGCCGCCGAGAACGCGCCCATCACCATCCCGATCGCCCGGCCGCGCAGATTGACGGGAATCGCGTCGCTGATGATGCTGAAGGCCATCGAAGTTGCGGGCCCTCCAAACACGCCGGCCAGACAGCGGGCCAACAGCAGGCTCGTCATTCCAGAAGCCAGCCCCCCCGAGGCGGTGCCGAGCACCAGGCCCAGCATCGAAACCGCCAATGCCTTGCGGCGATCGAAGCGATCGAGGAACGAGGCGCTCACCAGACCCGAGACGCAGGCAGCCGCGGTGTAGGCGCCCCCGACCAGGCCCATTTGCGATTGGGCGACTCCGACAGAGGCGAAGTACGGGCCCAGCGGCATCACCATCACGAAGTCGAGGATGTTGATGAACTGAACGGCGGCGATCAGGAGCACGATGCCGCGCTGCTGCGGAGTGAAGCTCTCGGAGGTCGGCACTCGGGGGTGAATAACGCTACCGCAGCCAAATGCACTCGATCTGAAGCAGGTGCAGAACCGAAGCCTAAACGCGGAACCTGCGCACCTCGCCGCGCAGGACTTCGGCCTGCTGCCGCAGCGTCTCGATCGCCTCTTCGAGCTGCTTGACCGACCGGTTCTGCTGCTCGGACACGGTCTTGATCGTCTCGATCGCCTTGAGCACCTGCTCGCTGCCGCGGGTCTGTTCCTTCTGCGCGCGGTTCAGGTGGGTGACCATCTCGTTGATGTTCTCGATCGACCGGGTGATCTGCTTCCCGCCGTGGGCCTGCTCTTGAACCGAGCGCTGCGCGTGCTGGGTGAGCATCTTCATCTTCTCGGAGCTCTTCATGATCTGCTCGCTGCCGCGCGCCTGCTCGTTGGTGGCCTTGCTGATCTGCTGCACCGTCTCGGCGATTCGCTCGACCGAGCCGGTGACTTCCTTGCTGCCGCGGGCCTGCTCGACGGTGGCGCGCGCGATCGCCTTGACCATCTGGGTGCTGCGACCGGCCGAGTCCTGAATTTTCTTCAGCGCTCCTTCCGCGTCTCGGCCGAGGACCACGCCTTCCTCGACGTTCTTGACTCCCTGGTTCATCGCGGTGACGGCGTTGCGTGATTCTTCCTGCACGGCCCGGATCAGATCGCCAATCTCCTTGGTCGAGGCGCCGGTACGCTCGGCGAGGTCCTTGATCTCTTCGGCCACGACCGCGAAGCCTTTGCCATGTTCGCCGGCCTGGGCGGCGATGATTGCCGCGTTGAGCGCCAGCAGGTTGGTCTGCTCGGCCACGTCATCGATCACATCGACGATGTTTCCGATTTCCAGAATCCGCTTTCCCAGCTGTTCCATCACCTGCGACGCGGTGGCCGACGAGTCCTTGATCTTGTTGATGCCCTGCAGCGTCTTCTGAAGGCTCTCGGCGCCCGTCTCGGCGTCCTTCGACACCTGCTCTGAGAGCCGGGCGGTCTCGTAGGCATTGGTCTCGACCTGGCTGATCGCCACGTCCATCTCGCGAATCGCGACGCTCGTCCCCTCGGTCGACTGCAGCAGGTCGTCGACGTTCTTGGCGACCTCTTTGATCGAGTAGGTCATCTCTTCGATCGCGCTGGTGGTCTCTTCGACGCTGGCGGCCATTGCGGTGACGTTCTCGGCCACCTCATCGTTGGTCGCGCCCATCTGAAGAATGCTCGAGCTGGACTCTTCGGCGCTTTGGTAAAGCACTTCGACGTTCTCGGCGATGCCGCGCAGCGAGGCGAGCATCTGCACCATCGAGCTCGACGTCTCTTCGACCCGGGTGAGCACCGTCGACGAGCCCCCCGAAGTAATCGCCGCGGTCCGCGAAATCTGGTCGATGACCTGCGCCACGCCTTCGGACACCCCGCGCACCCGGCCCAGCGTCTCGCGCAGGCTCTGACCAATCTGGTTGAGCGCGTCTGACAGCTGATCCATTTCGTCGGTCGCCGAGCCTTCCATCTGGCCCGAGAGATCGGCTTCCGAGAGCCTCGAGGCCATCGCCATCATCGACTTCAACGGCTTGGTGATGAGGAACCTCGAGAGCACCAGCACCAGCGCGAGGAATCCGGCCATTCCGATTGCCAGCGCCATCACCAGCGTGCGGCGAAGCTTTTGCAGCCCTTCGTCGATCTTTCCGCGCTTGAGCGAAACGAGCACGTACCCGACCGAGCCCGTCTTTCCTGCCGAGTGCACTTCGTCGGCGACGAGCAGATCTCCGACGGTCAGCTCGGTGCGACGGCCCCGGGAATTGGCGTTGAACTCTTTGAGCATCTGGGGAAACCGCTGCGGGTCCCCGCCGGGCTTCGAGGCGACGAGGTCCCGCTCGGAACAGCCGACCTCTGAACAGACCAGGACCCAGACGCCGGCGATCTCTTCTTCCCCGCGAACGATGACGTCGATGTGCGAGCTGGCCTTCTCGTCGAAGTCGCGCGAGCTGGCGAGCACCCGGTTGTCGATGTCCAGCTTGCGCTCGATTTCGCGCGCGACCGCCTTGCCCCGTTCCCACAGGGTGTCGGTGAGGTAATCGTTGGCCTGCATCGGCACGATGATGAACAGGGCCAGCAACAGCAAAAAGAGCGCGAACGCGAAGCTCAAGAAAATCGCCGCGGTCAAGCCGATGCGTTGGGAGCGCTGCGCCACTGGCCGCGGACCATAACGCGCGACGATCGGGGGTGGGCGCTAAAGACGGCTTCCGTTCGCTCGGGCTTTTAGTATTCGGCTTCTCCAGGCAAGAGCCCATGAAGACCCGCCTCTACCGCAGCCCGGCCTTTCGCCAGCATGACCCGGGGCCCGGCCACCCGGAACGGATCGCTCGACTCGAGGCGATTGAGGCGGTGCTCGACCGCGCTCCGATTCGAAACGTGCATGCGGTGAATCCCCGTTCGGCGAGCCGGCCTGAGCTCGAACGGGTTCACACCCCCGCGATGCTCGATCGGCTCGAGGCGCTGGCGGGCCAGTCGGTGCAGCTGGACCCCGATACCGCGATGAGCCCCGGTTCGTGGGACGCCGCGCTGCTCGCAGCCGGAGCCGCCGTCCAGGCCGTCGAGGACGTCCTCGCCGGAACGGTCGACAACGCGTTTGCCCTGGTCCGCCCTCCGGGTCACCACGCCGAGGCCGATGAGCCAATGGGCTTTTGCCTGTTCAACAACGCCGCGGTCGCCGCCACCGCAGCGATCGCCCAGGGACTGCAGCGGGTCGCGGTGCTCGATTGGGACGTGCACCACGGCAACGGCACCCAGCACTCGTTCTGGAACCGGCGCGACGTCCTCTACCTCTCGTCCCACCAATATCCGTTCTACCCGGGCACCGGCGGCGCGTGGCAGGTCGGCCAGGGTGCCGGCGAAGGCTTCACCGTCAACGCGCCCTTGCCGGGGTTGCAGGCCGACGGCGACTTCGGAGCGGTCTTCACCGAGCTGTTCCTCCCGGTGCTCGAGGAATACCAACCGCAGCTGTTGATCGTCTCGGCCGGGTTCGACGCGCACCGCAGCGATCCGATTGGGGGCCTGGAAGTGACCGAGCGGGGGTTCGCTGCGATGTGCAGCGCGCTGAAGACCCGGCAAAACGGGAAGCTGGTGCTGTTGCTCGAGGGGGGCTACCACCTCGAGGCCCTCGCCCAGTCGGTGCACGCGTGCATCGAAGTGCTCGCCGGAGCGCGGACCGAGTCTTTTCCCCCCGAAGTCCGCCCCGTTACCGTCGCCGCGATCGCCGAGTCGAAGGGGCACTTGAAGCGCTACTGGAAGGGGCTGTGAGCGAATACATCCACGGCGGGTCGGACGAGCGTGAGGTGAATCGGCTCGAGAAGCAGGCTCAGTGGGGGGCTCCGTGGATGCTCAAGAACTTCGAGGCGCCCCCCGGCTCGAGGGTGCTGGACCTGGCGACCGGGGTCGGAGCGATGGCGGGGTGGTTGGCGGCTCACTTCGTCGGCCTTCGCCTGGTCGGAGTGGACCTCTCTGCCCACCAACTGACGTGGGCGCGCCGCAACCACCCGTCGATTCCCCTCGCCCGCGCCAATGGGGCCGCGCTTCCGTTCCCCGACGGGAGGTTCGATCGCGTGCATTGCTCGTGGCTGCTCGAGCACGTGAGCACGGACACGGCGGTGCGAATTCTCGAAGAGGTGCGACGGGTGTTGGCGCCCGGTGGGTACTGTCATTTCACCGAGGTCGACAACTCGACGTTTCGTACCGCTCCGGCTTGCCCTGATGTCGAGGCGATCATGACGGCGCTGAACGAAGGCCAGCAGCGCGGGGGAGGAGACCCCTACGTCGGCAAGCAACTGCCCTCGTTGTTCCGCCGAGCGGGCTTTGAGAAAGTCGAAATTCATTCGACGAAGATCCACGGGGGCGCCGAAGACCCGGTCTTCTTCCAGGGCTTCATCGACGAGTTCGCCGAAATCTTCGAGAGCCTGGACGAGGCGCTGCCCGGAATGCGCGCCCAGGCGCAGCGTGCCTCGGTTCAATTGCGAGCCCTGAAGGCCAGCGGCGGGACGATGGATTACAGCGCCACAATCGCTCGTGGATTCCGCTAAGAGCGCGCCCATGTCCTACCAAAACGCACTCATCACCGGCGCCTCGTCAGGCCTGGGGCGCGGTCTCGCCCTCCGGTTCGCGAAGAAGGGCGCCACCGTTTACGCCGCCGCGCGCCGCATCGCCGAACTCGAAAAGCTGCGCGACGAGTGCAAGGACTTCACCGGGAAGATCGTCCCCATCGCGCTCGACGTGAGCGACGGGGACAAGACGTTCGAGCGGGTGAAGAAGCTGGACGAAGAGTGCGGCGGGTTCGACCTGGTGATCGCCAACGCCGGCGTCGCGGGCGAAACCTACGGGAAGCGCATCGACTGGCCCACCATCAAGCGGATGATCGACGTGAACGTCACCGGCGCGGTCGCCACGCTCACCGGCCCGTTGTCGGCGATGGTGAAGCGCGGCAAAGGGCAGCTGGTGGGAATCAGCTCGCTGGCCGCCTTCAACGGGCTTCCCCGCATGGCGTCCTACTGCGCGAGCAAGGCCTACCTCGCCACCTTCCTCGAATCGCTGCGCCTGGACGTGAAGCCGCTGGGGGTCTCGGTCTGCAGCATTCACCCCGGGTTCGTGAAGTCCGAGATGACGGCGAACAGCACCAAGAAGATGCCGTTTCTGCTCGAGACCGAGGACGCGGTCGAGCGCATGGGCAAGGCGATCGAGCGCCGGACCGACACCTTCCTCTTCCCCTGGCAATTGGGAATGGGCGTCAAGTTGCTCGCTTCCCTGCCCCGCCCGCTGTTCGAGGTGGCTGCGCGCAAGATGCGCTGAAGCTAGGCTGCCCGGATGTCTGACGGCGATCCTGCCGACGCCCAAAAGTTCGTCGAGACCACGTACCCGCTCGAACCTTCGGCGCCGTCCCAGTCGAAACTCGGTGCGGTCTCCAAAGGGCCCAAAGACCCGCTGATCGGCACCACGGTGTCGGGCTACGTGGTGAAGGGGAAGATCGGCTCGGGTGGAATGGGCATCGTCTACGAGGGCGAGCAGCCGACGATCGGCAAGCGGGTCGCGATCAAAGTGCTGCGGCCTGAGATCGCGGACAACCCCGAGCAGGTGAAGCGGCTGGTCGAAGAAGCACGGGCGGTGAACACCGTCGGCCACCGCGGAATCATCGACGTCTTCGGCTTTGGCGAAGTGAACGATGGCCGCCAGTGCATCGTGATGGAATTTCTCGATGGGGAAGCCCTGATGGATTTGCTGGGGCGCAACCGCAAAGAACATCGGGCGATGCCGACGCACGAAGTGATGGTGATCCTCGAAGAGATGCTCTCGGCGCTGGGGGCGGCCCACGGGGCGGGAGTCGTTCACCGCGATCTCAAGCCCTCGAACATCTTCCTGTGTCGTCAACGCGACGGTTCGCGCTACGTGAAGATCCTCGACTTCGGAATCGCCAAGCTCGGAGTCCACGGCGCGACTCCGCAGACCGAGGCGTCGACCCTGGTGGGCACCCCGTCGTACATGGCGCCCGAGCAGGCCCGCGGAGGCGTCATCAGCCCCGCGCTCGACCTCTACGCGGTGGGGGTGATCGCCTTCGAGATGATCACCGGCCAACTGCCCTTCGTCGGCAGCTCGGTGGTCGAGGTGTTGATGAAGCACGCCGAAGATTCGCCGGTGCGGCCTTCGACGTTGTTGATGAGCATCCCCGACGATGTCGACGAGCTGATCTTGAGGCTGTTGGCGAAGAAGCCCGAAGATCGCTACCCCTCGGCCGAGGCGGTTCGGGGCGAGGTGAAAAGAATCCGCAAAGCGCTGATGGATTCCACCGCCACCCGCACTGAGCTCGACCTCGAGGTCGACAAGCGGTTGAAGCAACGACTGCAGACGATGATCGTCCCCGACCATGGAGCGATTGACTTAGGCGACGGGGAAGACGTGACGCTTCCTCCTGCGACCCGGCAGAGCCGGTCTCGGTTGCCTCCGGTCGAGTTCCCGGCGCCGGTCGACCTCGATGCCACCCACGCGATGTCGAAGGCCGACTTCGATGTGCCGGGGGCAGCCGACCTCGCGGGCACCGAGCGCTTGTCCCGCACGCTGTTCAGCGCCAGCCCCCCCGACGGGCCGGGCCTGAAGAACAAAAAGCCCCTCTGGATCATCGTCACGCTGGTTTTGCTCGGCGCGATCGCCGTCTTCCTCTACAGCCAGGTGCCGCTGCTCAAGTAATGGCCAGTGCCACCAGCGGGCGCCGGGTAATCAGAAAGAAACGCATCACCAGCGCGATCGCCACCGCCGTGAGCCCGGCCGATAGCCCCCACCAGAGGCCAACCACGCCCATGCCCAGGTACACTGCGCAGTACAGGGCGACCGGTGCGCCGACCAGCCAGTGGCCCACCACGTTGGCGAAGAAGCTGAAGCGGGTGTCGCCGGTGCCGCGAAGCACGCCTGAGCCGACCGCCTGCAGTCCGTCGGAAATCTGAAAGACCGCCGCGACGCCCAACAGCGCGACCGAGACGTCAATGACCGACGGGTCCGGGGTCATCACCCGGGCCAGGGCGCGAGGGGCAATCAAGAACACCAGCGCGCTCGACGACATCCACGCGGCGCCGGCGGCGATGGCGACCAGCCCACTGCGGCGTGCGGCGGACGTGTCGCCCGCGCCGATCGCCCAACCGACCCGGGTCGCGGCGGCGCTGCCGATTCCCACAGCCAGGCAGAAGCTGAAGCTGGCCCAGGTGATTGCAATCTGGTGCGCGGCGACCGAGGTGCGGCCCAGTCGGCCGGCGAAGATCCCCGCCAGCACGAACACTCCGACCTCGGCGAGCAGCTGCAGGCCAATCGGAATCCCCAGCGCCAGCGCCTGCTTCACCACCGCGGAATCGAGCTGGCGCGAAGATCCCGCGGGCGCCGGGCCGAGCATGAACATCATCACCCCCACCTGCAGCCAGGTGCACAGCGTGGTGGCGATCGCCGTGCCGGCAATTCCCAGCGGAGCAATCGGCCCGGCGCCGAAGACGAGCAGAATCGACAGCCCGAGGTTGGCGAGGTTCGCCAACACCATCGACATCAGGATGACGCTCGCGCGGCCATTGCTCTGCAGGTAGGTCCGGGCGGCGACGAAGAGCAGGAAGGCCATCAGCTGCGGCACCCGCCACGCGACGTAGACGGCCGCGCCCCGAGCCACCTCGGGATCCACTCCGCAGGGCTCGAGCAGCAACGGCGACAACCAGAGCGGCACGGCGAGCACCGCTCCGGCGAAGACCGCGATCCACACCGCTTGGCAGAACAGCGTGCGGGCGCGCGCGTGGTGGCCGGCGCCGACCGACTGCGCCACCAGGGGGTCAAAGGCGAGCATCACTCCCACCCCCAACGTGCTGAAGGCGAAGCACAGCCCGCTGCCCAGCCCGACCGCTCCCTGCGCGGCATTCGAGACCCGGCCGACGACGGCGGTGTCCACCAGCCCCATCAGGGCCTGCCCTGCGTGCGCGAGCGCCAGCGGAGTCGCAAGCTTCAGCAGCGCCCGCAACTCGAGCAGCACAGGGGAAAAGCGGGGGCGGGTCCAGGCGTTCATGCGTGCATGCGTATAATTGAATTGATGAAAACGGAAAGGCCCCGCGAGCTCGAATCAGACTGCGAGCTACCGCATCATCTCGAAGTTGGCGGGATCTGCCTGCCCTGGAGCCAGCGCGGCGTCCGTCGGCTCGGTGCCCTTCTTGAACCACATTTCGCTCGAGTTCTTCGGGCTCGAGGAGACCTTCCCGGTTCGGTTGTCGATGCGCACCTTGACCAGGTCCAACCCACCGGGGGGCGCAAACTCGGGCTGGCTGCGGCCGTCGAGCGCCGCCCGCATGTAGTTGAGCCAGGCCGGCAGCGCGGCCCGGCCGCCCGTCTCGTACTTCCCCAGCGGGTGGGGGTTCATGTCGTAACCGACCCACGAAGTGGTGACGAGGTCGCGGGTGAAGCCAGAAAACCAGGCGTCGTACGAGTCGTTGGTGGTGCCCGTTTTTCCGGCCGCGGGTTTGCCGAGCTTGTTGGCCGGAGCGCCGGTTCCCTCGCGCACCACTCCCCGCATCAGGTCGGTCATGATCCACCCGGTCTCGGGGCTGATCACCTGCACCCCCGGCTCGTACAGCCGCGCGTAGCCAGCGGCGACGCGATCTTGCAGCGAGGCCCAGGCGTCATCGAAGGCGGTGTGGTCTTCCACCGTGCGACCAAAGCGGTCCTCGACCTTGCGCAGAAAATAGGTCGGCTTCTTCACGCCCAGTCGGTTGAAGGTCGCGTAGACCTGCGCCAGCTCGAACGGGTAGACGCACGAGCTGCCCAGGGCGGTCGAGTAGTCGGGGTTGAGCGGAGTCGAAAGGCCCAGCTCTTTCGCGTACTCGGCCAGCTTCTGAATTCCGACCAGCTCGTTCTTGTTTCCGAGGCTGCGCGAAACCGCGATGAAGGTCTTCACCGCGGGGATGTTCATCGAATTGACCAGCGCGGTGCGCAGCGTCACCTCTCCGACGAACTCTTCCGAGTAGTTCTGGGGCTTCCAGGTGTTGAGGTGCTCGGGGTCGTGCTCGACGATCGGGCTGTCGACGATGACCGTGCCTTCCGTCCAACCCATTTTCTCGACCGCGGCCGAGTAGACGATCGGCTTGAAGCACGAGCCGGGCTGTCGACAGGCCTGGAAAGCGCGGTTGTATTCGTTGGCGTCGAAGTCGTAGCCGCCGACCATCGCGACCAGGTATTGCCGGTGAGGGTCGATGCTGACCATCGCGGCCTGAAGCTCGGGTTCCTGCTCCAGCCGAACCAGCAGTCCTTCGGTGGGCACCGCTTTTTCGGCGGCGTCGGAATAGGCCTCGCGATCATCGGTGAGCTCTTTTTTTGGAACCACGCGCACCACGACCACATCGCCGACCTTCAAGGCCGACGAGACCTTGTTGATCATCACCGACGGGTAGTACTGCTCGGCGTTGAGCTTGCGCGCCCATCTCATTCCGAGCAGCGGCAACGTCGCGACCTGACCGCCGACGTTGACCTCTGCCGACATGTTGTCCTTCGCCACCGCGGTCACCAGCGCGATGTAGAAGTGTTTCTCGGTCAGCTTCTCTTCGCCCATCACCTTCTTCCCGCGGGCGATGAACGCGGTGCGCGCTTCGGGCGTGGCCAGCTGCTGCACCGGCCCTCGAAAGCCCTGGCGCTTGTCGACGATCAGCAGGTTCGCCATCACCGCTTCCTGTGCGGCGCGCTGCTTCTCTGAGTCCATGGTGGTGAAGACCTTCAGGCCTTCGTTGAGCAGCGTCTTGTTCCCGTACCGGTCGACCACCGCGCGCCGCACTTCCTCGGTGAAATAGGGAGCGAACCCGTGGAAGACATCTTCGACCGAGAAGACGCTGACCTTTTCCGTGACCGCTTGATCGTGCTCGACCTTGGTGATCATTCCTTCGTCGAGCATTCGCCGCAGCACGTACTTGCGTCGGTTGATCGCCGCTTCCGGCCGGGTGAAAGGGGAATAGGCAGACGGCGCCTGGGGCAGGCCGGCGATCAACGCCATCTCACCCAGCGTCAGGTCCTTCACGTCTTTGCGGTAGTAGTTCTCAGCCGCGGACTGGACTCCGTAGCTGTGGTGCCCGAGGTAGACGTTGTTCAGGTAGAGGTAGAGGATCTCTTCCTTGGTCAGCGCTGCCTCGAGCCGCTGCGCCAACAGCGCCTCGCGAATTTTTCGACGCAGCCCGGCGCTTCCCTTCTTCTCGGTCGCCGCCTTGTAACCCTCGGCTGAGATCAACACCGCCTTGGCCGTCTGCTGGGTCAGCGTCGAGCCGCCCTGCACGCTTCCCCGGCCGGTGACCTTCTTCAGCAGCGTCTTGTAGGTCGCGCGCGCGGTGCCGAGAATGTCGACGCCCTGGTGATCGAAGAAGCCCGAGTCTTCGCTGGCGATGAACGCCTGGACCAGGCGCTTGGGGATCCGCTCGTAGGGCACGACCTTGCGACGCTCGTTGTAGAACTCGCCCGCCAGCAGCGCGTCCGAGGTCACCACCTCGGTGAGAATCGGCGGTCGATATTCTTCGACCCGGGGGATGTCGGGCAACCCGTCGGCGTACTGCCAGTAGAAGTAGCCGTAGACGCAGAGCACCGCGGTGATGGCGGTGAGCGCGAGGAACACGGCCAGCTTGAGCAGGTTTTTCTTCCAGCCGCTCGGCGATGGAAGGTCGACGAGCACCAGGCGCGTCTGGGGAGGCTCAGGCTGTGGGCGTTGGGCTCGCATTGATCAGTCCGGCTGCGGTGAGCACGTCTACCAGTTCCTGCGGCAAAGGCGACTCGACCACCGTGCGCTTTTCATCTTGCGGATGGGGAAATTCCAACCGCTCGGAATGAAGAAACAGTCGCTGCAGGCCCCACTTCGCTTTTGCCTCGCGGTTGAAGGCGAAGTCTCCGTGTTTGCGATCGCCTGCGACCGGGTGGCCGATGGCGAGGAAGTGGCGTCGAATCTGGTGGGTGCGGCCGGTCTCGATGGTGGCGGAAACGAACGCGACCTCGGACGTCTGGGCGATCACCTTCCAGCGGGTGCGCGCTTCCTGCAGGTTCACCCCGCGCCGCTCGCGCGATTCGGCGGTCTGCTGGTGCTCGGACAGCGGCAGGTCGATCAGCCCTTCGGTCTTTTCCAGCCTGCCCTTCACCATCACCAGGTAGCGCTTCTTCGCCCGGTGGTGGGTGAAGACCTCGGTGAAGTGCACCATCGCCGGACGGCGCTTGGCGACGACCAGGACTCCCGACGTGTCGCGGTCCAGCCGATGGGCGGGGCTGGCGGCGAAGTCGTTGCGAACCGCCTTGGGGCCCAGGTAGGCGCGGACCAGGTCCACCACGGTGCCCCCGGTGATCCCGCTGCCGGTATGCACTGCCATCCCGGTGGGCTTGTCGAGGACGAGGATCCAGTCGTCTTCGAGCAGCACCCGGAGATCATTGAGGTCCACCGGGGGTGGAGGAGGGGGCACCCGTTCGGCGGAAATGCCGATCAGCTGCTTTTCATCGCCCTGGACGAAGACGACATCTCCGAGGACCAGCGGCTGCTCGGCCTGGGCGCGCTTCCCGTTGACCTTGATCTTCTTCACCCGGATCATCTTGAAGAGGTGCGAAACCGGGATGTTGGCCAACTTCTTCCGGAGGAACTTGTCGAGGCGAACGCCCACGTGGTCTTCGGTAACGCGAAACTCGAGCACGCCGCGCTTTAAGCACACGCGACCCCAAATGACGCGCGTGCCCAATGGTTTGTGTAGCGGTTGGTGGGTAGGCGCAGATACAAGGCGCCTCCCATGCCCAAGGCTCTCAGCATCGACCAACTTTTGAAGAACGGCTCCAAAGATTGGAACAACATGCGCAAAGACGGCCGCGTGGCGCTGGACCACACCGGCGCGACCTTCGCTCAGTTGTTCTCGGCGAACGCCGACCTGTCGGGCCTGTTGTTGATCGGTTCAGAGTGGGAAAAGTGCGATCTGTCGAAGGTCTCGTTTCGCGAAACGGATCTTTCCAACGCGTACTTTCACGGCGGCCGGCTGCAGGACTGCGACTTTCGCGGCGCCAATCTCGAGGGCGCGACCTTCGAAAAGCTGAAGCTGCTGCGGTGTGATTTCTCGGGCTGCAAGGGCCTCGAAGAGCTCGAGCTCGAAGACGTGGACATGGATCGCGTGGTCGGCCTCGACGGGCAGGAAGCGCCTCCGCCGCCTCCGCCGCCTGCCGTCGGGATCACCAGCTTTACCCGCGAGCAGCGCACCGCTCAGCTCGCCTCGCAGGGCGTGGTTCAGGAAGGAGATCTGCCCCCGTTCCGCCCGCATGATCCTGCCGGCACGCTGCTGTTTCGCGGGCTGAAGCACGTCGGCAACCCTCCGGTCTGGGTGCTCGACGTGCCGGGCCTTCGTCCTCCCCTGCCCGGTCGCCTGACTCCGGGCACCAGCCTCGAGGCGCTCTACCGGGAAGCGGTGAAGACGCGGCTCGAAAACCGTCGGCCGGTTGCGGACAACCAGGCGGTCGAGAAGGCGAAGGAAGTCATCGCCCAGGGCGCGAAGGACACGGCTGCGGCGGTGATGTACCTGCGCGAAGTCGGAGTCGAGCCGACTCCCTCGGAAGCTGCGGTCAATGCGCTCAACCTGGCGATGTCGGCTGAAATCGAGATTGAGGATCTGACGGGCCAGGTGGACCCGCGGGTCACCGGCGCGCTGCTCGAGCTCAAAAGCCCGACCGCCGCGCTCGAGCACATCGGAGAGCTTCGCCAGCGCCTCGCGGCCTGCCAGCTGTTCGCCTCGCTGCTCGAGGCGGGCTTCCTTCCCGAGAACAACTGGGAAGAAGCGCTCGAGTCGCAAGAGTCGGCGCTCGATCTCGCGCACCAGGCGACGCAGGGCAATCGCGAGCTGCTCAAAGACGCATTTGGCGCCTACGCGAGCCTGCCCGACGAAGCCCGGTTGCGTCGGCTGGCGTACCTGGCCGAAGCGACCGCCCATGTGGAAGCGATGGTCGGCGGAGTCGCTCCGGCCGCCTGAAGCACCGCTCGGAAAAGCCAACCCGTTCACCCTGAGCTCGTCGAAGGGTGGGCACTCGTTCGCTTTGCCTGTGCATGGAACCCTTCGCCGCGGTTCGACGGGCTGACCGTGAACGGCCTCGGAATGCGCTGACTGAGGAACGTGGCCTTCAGTCCACGGACCTGGAGCATCGCCAGACCACCGGCATCACCATCTGCTGCGGCGCGAGGGCGCGCGCGTGCGGTACGCCGATTGCTGTTCGGTTCCGAGCGTTCGTCCCCTTTCAAGGAGCATCGATGTCCCGGATCCGCCACTGCAATCGCCCAGCGGCCCGGGCAATGTCCCGTTCACCACGGTCACTCCGGACCAGAGGGTCCACTTCCTCCGCTCGAACGACAACGGCGGCTTTCAAACTTCAATCGGTTAAATGAGGAAACAGACTGCCATGACTCCTACCCCCCACTGCTGTCTGAGCTGCCACAAGCCCGAGTCGTCCACCGTGCGCGGAGGGCTCTTCACTTCCAACGGCGACAACGGAATGATCATCACGTTCTGGCTTTGCGACAGCTGCGCGCTGCCGCTGGGACCGGGGCAGGGAAAAATCGACCTCGACGCGAAGGCCCGCCCGCCGGTCTGAGGGTCAGCCCGTGAGCGCCATTTCCATCTGAACGGCCTGGGTGACGGCGCGGGCGAAGACTCCGACCTTGTTGAGCTCGAGGGCGAGCTCCTTGGCAAAGCCGTGGTGGGTGATGACTTCCCGTGCGCGGCTGCCCTTGGCGATCTTCACCAGGGCGGCAAAGTCGGCGTGGTCGGAAATTGGAAACGCCACGTCGGCGGCGTAGCGGCGCGCGGCCCAGGGCTCGATCGCCCAGCCGGTGAGCACCGCTGTGGCCCTTGGCATCACTTTCTTCATCGCCTGCGATCGACCAAAGGGAGGGAAGATTCCGACCTCTCCTTCCTCGAAGGTGCCGTCGAAGAGGCGGACGTCGATCGGCATTCCGAGCTCGGTGTAGAGCATCGAGATGTCGTAGATCGCTTTGTGAGCGCACAGCTTCAACCCGCGGGAAGTCAGCTGCTTGATGGCTTCCTGCCCCTTGCCCAGGGAATAGGCGTAGAGAATGGGACGGACTCCGCGGGCCAGGTGGGCTCGGGCCCAGGCGGCGACTTCGTTGAACACTTCGTCGCGTTTGGGGAACTTGAAGCGGGGGTGCCCGAAGGTCGATTCGAGGACCAGGGTGTCGCATTCAGCAATCTGGGTGGCCTCGGCGGTCATCGAGGATTCGAGGCTGATGTCGCCGGTGTAGACGATGCGATGGCCGTCTTCGCGGGTGACGCGAATCTGCGCGCTGCCCAACACGTGGCCGGCCGGAAGCAGCTCGACGTTGAGTCGGCCCAGCTCGAAGGGGCGGTGGTACGGGGCGGGAAGCGCCGATTTGATTGGCCCGAGGCGGTGCTCCATGAAACGCAGTGTCGCGCGGGTGGCGATGACGCGCTCGTGGCGGGCGATGTGATCGCTGTGGGCGTGAGAGACGAAGCTCAGCTCTGACTTGCGACGGGCGTCGAAGGACAGAGGCGACCCGGTCAGATGCAGGCCGCCGCGACGAAGCTCTACAGGCACGGGCGCTCGTATAGCGGATTTTCAGCCGGGTGCGGCGGCGCGCGGACGCCAGAATGCGGCTCCGACCTCACCGACGACCACTCCGGCAATGATCAACCCTCCGCCCCACAGCTCGCGGCGGCCGAGCACTTCACCGGCAGTGAGGGTCGAGTAGCCGACCGCGAAGACCGGTTCGAGCGCGAAGATCAGCGCGGCGCGCACGGCCGTCGTCCGCGCCTGGGCCCAGGTCTGCAGGCCAATGCAGACGGTGGTGGCGAATAGCCCGGTGACCGCGATGGCAAGCAGGAGTCCCGGGGTCCATTCGACCCGGCGCTCACCGAAAGGAACGAACGCCGAGAACCACCCGGCGCAGAAGACCAGCTGGGCGGCGACGAGGGGAAAGGCCGGGTGTCGCGCGGCGTAGCGTTCGGTGAGCGCGATGTGAAAGGCGAAGGCCACCGCGCAGCCGACGGTGAGCAGGTCTCCGGTCAGGGTTCCCGCGGCCGAGGCGGCGTCGGTGAGCAGGTAGAGCCCGAGGACGGCGATGGCGGCGCCCACCACCGCCCAGAGAACCAGCCGTCGCTTGAACAGCACTGCCGAGAGGAAGGGCACCAGAATGACGCAGAGCCCGGTGAGGAAGGCCGAACGAGACGAAGAGGTCCACAGCAAGCCCCAGGTCTGCAGCTGGTAGCCAATCAACAGGCAGGTGCCGAGGACGGCCGCCGAGCGCCAGAGCGCGGCATTCAACAGGGCTCCCCGCGCGATCAACACCGCGGCGACCGCGGCGAGGGAAAAACGCAAAGCCAGGAAGGTGAGCGGGTCGGCATGGCCGAGCGCGTCTTTGACCACCACGAAGGTGACGCCCCATAACGCGGTGATGAAGAGCAACACCGCGTCGGCGGCGGGCTTCACGGGATGAAGAAGAAGGCGATCGCCAGGATCGCGTAGACGCCCAACAGCATCACGCCCTCGAGCCAGTTGGATTCGCCGTCGAGCGCGATCAAGGTGGCGGCCCCGACGCCGATGCCCATTCCGACGACTTCCATGTGGGAAAACTCGAGCGTCAGCGGGTGGCCGAGGGGAATCGAAATCAGCACCAGCACCGGAGCTACGAACAGCGCGATCTGCTTGCTCGACTCGAACGCGATGTTGAAGGCGAGATCCATCTTGTTCTTCATCGCCATGATGATCGCGGTGCTGTGCTCGGCGGCGTTGCCGATGATGGCGATGATGATGACGCCGACGAAGGTCTTGGTGAAGCCGAAGCTGGCGATCGCCGGTTCCAACGAATGGACGAGGAACTCGGCGACGACCACGACGCCGACGGTGGCGAGCGCGAGGACGATCGCGGCCTTCCTGATCGACCAGTGGGGAAGCTCTTCTTCGCCGCCGTCGCTCTCGCCCGCGTAGATGTGCGCGTGGGTCTTGAGCGCGAAGAGCAGCGAGAGGCCGTAGATGATGAGCAAGATGATCGCGATCCCGACCGACATCGGAAACAGCATCGGCAGGCCGGCGTCGCCACGGACGACGTGAAACAAGTCGGGGATGCTCATCGCGGTGACGGCGAGGAACATCATCGCTCCGCCCGAGAGTGCGGCGGTGGTGTTGAAGGTCTGCTTCTCGCGCTTGATTCCGCCCGCGACGATCGCCATGCCGAGGACGAGCAGGATATTTCCGAGGATTGCGCCGGTGATCGACGCCTTCACCACCTCGGTCTGGCCCTCGCGCAGCGCGGCGATCGCGATGATCATCTCGGCCGCGTTTCCGAAGCTGGCGTTCATCAGCCCGCCGAGCCCCGAGCCGACCTTGTGCGCGATGACCTCGGTGGCCTCGCCCATCAGCCGGGCGAGCGGGATGATCGCGATCGCGCAGAAGACGAAGGTGTTGGTGCCGGGGAAGAAGAAGTGGGAAGCGACCGCGAGCGGGAAGAAGATCGCCAGCACCGCGAGGAAGACGCGATCGGCCGTGAGCCAGACCCTTTGACCGTCCTTTGGTGCAGTCGGAACGGGGGTCATTGGCCGGCAGGGTCTACCAGCGTCGTTTCCCCATTGGGAGCGCAAAGGTCTTGGGTGGCCCGTTGTTCAAGGGGCTTGATGTCGAGCTGCCGACAAAGTTCGCACGACAAGCGTCGCCCGCACGGGCTCCGCGGTTGTATCGGGTCGCGCTGCGAGGCCACGCAGGGAGGCCAAACGCTTCAACCGCGGCGACGAAGCCGGATTGTGACGGCTGAATCTCCGCGCCCAATGGCTTGAGCCCACGGTCCTCGGCCTCCCGCAACAACCGGTCGAGCATCACCAGCTCGAGCCCGAGCCCCTGCGCGCGGCGCTGGAGAAAGGCGTGGCGGACGATGTTGTCCGCGGTGAGGCATGCGCAACCGACGATCTGGCCCTGGCGTTTGGCACCGACGACGACGCCATGGTGGATCAAGGATTCGAGCGCGTCTCCGCTGAGCGTTTGCCAGCGCGATAGGGCGATCGCGAACTGTTTGAGATTGTCCGGGCCGAGCACGTCGATCTCGACCGGGCCGAGCAGTTGGCGAAGACGGGCGGTGGATTCGGACGCGAGCGCACTAACCAGGGCGGCGTGAATGGTGCGGATTCGAGGCGAGTGGGCCGCGCGGCTCCAGACACGCTGGAATCCGAAGAGGGCGAAGCGGGCGGGGCGGGGCAATGGAATGACGGTCGACCCCCGGCGGACGGCGACCGCGCGAGCCAGGACTTCGAGCCCCGGAAGATCTGGAGTTCCCGCAAATGACTCGGTGACCACCGGGTTGGTCGCGACGACGAGGTGGCCGATTAGAGCTCCGTCCGAACGCAACATCACCGCGATGTCTCCCTTCTTCAGCGCTGCCTGGGAACAACGAATGACCTTCAACGATTCTCCGCCGCGCAGCACGGGGCGCATGCTGCTGCCTCGAACGCCGACCCACATCAGCTTGCCCTCGGGCTGGCCCTTCAGCACCGCACCGAGAACCTCGGACGTCACTTGGAAACCCACTCGCGGAGGAAAGGACCGACGGCGGGGTCTTTGCGGAAGGTGAGCTTGTGGACCCCGACCGCGTCGACGGCCGCCATCACCCGGCGGGTGACTTCGCCACGAGGCACGATGTCGATGACTGAGGTGAAGATCTGGCTCAGCAGCTTGGGCATCGCTGCTGCGGGTTCCAGAGGGGTGAGCGCCTCGTGGTCTCCCTTCTCGAGCAGCAGCAAGGACTTCAGTTTCGTAGGTCCTGGGGAGCCGATGTTTTCGAGGTTGGACCGGAACGGAGTGCCCCAGCAGGTTCCGTCTGGGAAGAGTTGAATGATTTCGTCGGTGAGGAGTTTGGCGTGGCCGGGATGGCCGGAGGACAACGCCGCGAGGGTGGATTTGCCGGCCGTGCTTTCACCGATCGCGGCGACTCCGTGCTCGCCCCAGGTGAAGGCGCAGCCGTGCATCAGGACTCCGCCTTGGCGGAGAGTTTCTATTTGATAGGCAATGCGAAGAATTGATTCCGCAGCCCAGACGTCGTTGGGGATATGTGCGTAGAGCCGGTCGCTCTCGAGTGAGAAGTCGCCCCAAGGGGCCAAGCAGTCTTCGAGAACTCTCGATCGTGGCCGCGCTTGCGCGACCCGTTCAATGGTCAAAGTCGCGGCCTTCCTGGCGGCAAAAGGTCTGCAATCAACCCGCGCAGAGGCAAGGCCGACCAGGTCACCGCAATCGATCACCCCACTGCCGCAAACAACAGCTGCCTCATAATCAGAGCAAGCCGCCACTGGTTCGGGTCTGAATTCCAAAACTTTAATAGTCGTAAGCCACTAGCACCCCGGAGGACCACACGTCAGGCCTGAAGAGCAAAGAACTGTAGGAGGTTGGCAGGGACTGAGGGCCAGGAGCTGATTTGGCCCGTCGATCAACACGCTCAGGATGGCAGGGGGTTTCCACGTACGCCGAGGACGATGGTTCACGGCGGGTTCCATACAGTCACCTTTCCATTTCCGTCGAGAAAATCACCCGCTGCGATATCGCGCTTTCCGTCGCCATTGAAATCACCGGATGACATGCGAGTTCCGAGGCCGCTCGTTCCCGGAATCGTGCTGAGCTTGGCCTGCCAAAATCCAACGCCTGCGACAGTATCGAACTCCATTCCTGCCAAACGTCTGTTCTTGAACACCCAGATGTTTGCCGAGGTGGAAAACCCATGGCTGACGACCAAATCTGTTCCAGATCCTGGAGCCAAATCGAGCGCCAGAACGTCGCTACCAAAAAACGACGAAGGAGGACCCGTGATCGTTGTCGATTCGCCCGGAAACAGAGCACCGGTCCGATCGGTGTGAATCATGACCCGATTGCCAGTCGCCCAGGACACGATCAAATCCAAAGCGCTTCCACCTGTGACATTCACACCGCCAATGACTCGCACCCCATAACCCGACTGTGATGCGGGCGCGTGAGTCGGCTTTGCAAACGATTGAAGGGAATCGTCGGGGATGCCCGCGTCAATTCCGCCGGTGGTGAATACTGTCCCTGCGTCTGCAGCTGACACGACGCTTCCGCCAAAGATGAAGATCCGATTCGCCGACTCGAGTGAGGCCGGAATGACAAAATCGGACGGCCCGGAAGTCCCGAGGCGACCCAGGTTCGCGAAGCCGCCCGGCGCGCTCCCGAAGCCGTTACCGGCTGCGGGCGAAGGCAAAGGGCCCATGAAGTTGCGATCGGCGCTCGACATCGGGATCGGCTGGGGGAGCGCCTTCCAAGCGGCTTCACTGCGGCCGTAGAACAAATAGACACGGCCGCGATTGGAATTTTCGTTGTCTCCCGCGAGGAAGATGTCGTCGATTCCATCTCCGTCTAGATCGCGGACAATTTGAGCTGAACGTCCAAGCTGACTCGCGGCGTTTCCGGCAAAGACCACGTAGTCCGCAGCCGTCGTGCCGAGCTGCGGCTGATTCCGTCCAAAAAACAACAGCGCCCGTCCTGCTGACATGTTTGCAGTGGGCGAGCCGACAAGAAGATCCTTCTTCGTAGAACCGGTCCCATCGTCCGCAGCATTTCCAACCGAGCAGTCGGCTCCGAAGGCACCGAGTACCGAGTCCGGAGGCTGAATTTCCTGGGGAGCCGCATTGCCAAAACTCGACCCGCCGTAATAGACAAAGACCCGATCAGCAGCTTGTGCACTCACGACAAGATCGTCCACTGCATCGCTGTTGAGACTTCCGTTCGCAGCCGTAACGAATCCAAAAAGTTTGCCAGCTCCACTCGTCGGCGCAGCAAGACTGTAAATGTTCCAAGGGTTATTCACGGTCTGTCCTGCTCCAGCCGGCACAAAGGCAGAGTAGTTCCCCACTTCATCCCGCGCTCTCACGTAGTACCGCGTGGTGACGAGCGGAGGCGTCAATACATCTCGACTGATGGTCGCTGACGACCACGCCGAAGTGGAATCCGCATAAGCCATTGCAGAATTGAAGAAGTCGTCCGACGAGCCCAGTCCCGCGCTGACAACAGACGTAGTCCAACGCACGTCGTAGTACCCGCCATTCGGCCCTGGCACCAAACCACCCGACGCAGCACTGTTGCCGTCGTCGTAGACCGGGCCCCAGGTCAGGTTGATGATCGCCTCACGCTCCTTCCCGGCGAACAGCGTCGCCAGAACAACCGGAGCCGCAGGCGCAACGACATCCACAATTGCGCTCGACGTCTGATCAACGACGTTCCCAGCAGCATCCGAGACGCGAATGGTCAGCGGTCCGGTGGAGTTCTGGCTCAGAGTCACGGGAAGGGTAACCGATTCCGAGGCGGTCACGATGTTCACCGGGCCGGAGACCGTGACACCTTGGTACAAAACAGACACCCGACCCCCGGCAGCTCCGGCGGCATTCAAGCTCACGACGAACTGAGCGCCCGCCTTGCTTTCGTCGGTGTCCACGATGAAGCCTGGAGTCGCGGGCGGACGAAGGAAGTAGTTTCCCGGCGCCACGAAGGTGAAATTCGCGCCCGCAGGCGAAACCGCGGTCACGACCGGATCCGTGAGGTCAACGGTGACGACAACGGCGCGCGCGGTGGCGCCGCCACTGTTCATTTCGGCGGTCAGCGTCAGAACGCCCTCAGGCAGGGAAACGGGGAAGCTGAAGCCACCCGTCCCACCCGTCATCGCAGGAGAACCCGGTAGCTCCGTCTTTCCCGCCCCAGTGCCGGTGAAGAAACGAATCGGCTGACTGGCGCAATTGGTACTCCCAGCCAAAGTGTATTCCAGCGTGGCTGCGGTCGCAGGAGTCGCGTCGTTGCTCTTGTTCAAGAAGGCCGGATTTCCCGTGGGCGAAGCAAAAGTGATGCTGCAGCCTGGCGCGTTCACCACGATGACTTGAGTGGTCGAGCAGGTATTGCCCGCTGCATCCGTTACTGACGCGCGGACAGTCTGAGTCCCGCTCGGAAAGGTAATCGTCTTCTGTGCCGTCCCGGCAGCGACAGTCATCTGGTCCTGTTGAGCTTCTGCGGCTGCTCCAACCTGAGAGAACACCCGGGCGATCAAGCCATTGCCATTCGTGACCGAGACATTGGTCGGAATGTCGTACGTGGCGTAGTCCCCACCCGATCCCGTCCCTCCTCCAGCGACCGGGGAAATCAAAGTGCAACCCGGAGCGACGAGATCCACCAGCACCTGCATGGTGGGGTTGGGCGTCACGTTGACGTTGCCCGCGCGATCTCGCACCTGGCAAGTCACGGTGTAGTTCGTCTCGCCCGTACCGGCGACGGTGAAGTCCTCAGTCGCGACGCCCCCGGACGGAGTCGGAGTCTTCACATCAGCCGCCGCACCTCCCGTCAGCGTCAGAGTCGCCCCAGCCGCCTGAACGTCGGCCGACACGGCAACCGAAGCGGTGACTTGATAGCCAGACAATGCGCCATCAGCGTCATCCGCCGTCCCGAGCGCAGCCTTGTTGGGAAGAATGAAGCTGCAGGTGGGACGAATTCGGTCTACCCGCAGACTGGTGATTGCTGCACTGTTGAGAGGATCATTGGCGGTCGGGTTGGCCACGATGTTGGTGTTGCCAACCGCGTCCTGCACCACCACAACCAGGCTGAAGTCCGCTTCGGTTGCGGAACCTGCGGCGAGCCCCGGCAGTGGAACGGTGGCCGCATTGTTTACGACAGTGACCGCCGTCGCAGGACTCACGGCCGTACCGGTTGAAAGTCGGACCAAGAGGGTCTGACCATTCTCCACACCCGAAGTCGTGATCAACGCAACGGGATCTCCACTCGCCTGCTCGCTCAGGTTGAGGATTCCGTCGGCGTTCGCGTCGCCCTGGAATGTCACGCCGACGACCGTCGGTCGGACCGTATCAACGACGATTGGGACGTACGAGGATGCGGCCGTTCCGCCCCCAGCAAAAACAAACACGACCTTCAACTGATACGCACCCTCGGGATAGTTGAAGGTGTTGGTGCTCTGAGGAACGTTGTTCGCGAGGACAAATCCGACGCCATCGGGACAAGCCATTGAGCCCGCCACGACCTGAGTCGCAGTACAAACGGTTGCGCTGGCGCCCGCGGGAAGTGTGGGTTGGTACAACAACGTGTACTGCCCCCCTGCGACGGCACGCTGCAAATCCAACGCGGCAGTGACCTTGAAGTTCGCGATCGGAAAGGTCAGTGACGGGGACTGAAGGTTGACAATGATTGTCACCGTCGTCTTCGTGACATTCCCTACGCCATCATCAATCTGCGCTTCGAAATTCACCGAGGCCGGCGCGGTCTCAGGAATCACAAAATTCGGAGACCGATACACGCCCGCGCCATCGGTCACCCCGCTCAGGGTCTGCGGCGCAACGCCGGCATTGTTCACCGCACGAATGCTGACGCTCTTCCCTGCACACGCCGAGGTCGTAGTGACCTCGAGCGCATAGCTCAGCGTCGCCGCTCCAGGCGTCGAGTTGTTCGACTGAGTCAGCGTGACCGGGTTGGCCGACGGCCGCGAGAACGTGAGCGGGCAACCCACCGCGGCGACCGTGATGTCCTGCGTCACTGGCGCGGACACATTCCCCAGCGCGTCCGTCGCCACGGCGCTCACCGTCTGGGCACCATTCTGAAACGACCCCAGCCCGGTGGCATTGTTCGCCACGACCGCGAGCACTCCGAGATCGCGCTTCACTCCCGCGAGGGTGGTGCTGAATTGAACGCTGACGGCTCCACCGGTCGTCGTTGCGGTCAGAGGAATATTGAAGGTCGAGTACGGGCTGCCTGCCATCGTGGGGGAAGTAATCGCCAGGGTCGGTGCCTCGAAATCGACAGTGATCGGAGTGGTCGCAGTGCAGACATTCCCGCTGCTGTCCGTTGCTTCGACTGTAAATGTATAAACCTGGGTCCCACTGGCCGGAACCAGGAAGTCAGCCACGAACGCCGCACCCGTAAACGACTTCGACCCCGTGCTTTCTGGAGTCGAAATTTTGAGCGCGATGAACTTCGCTTTTGCGCTGGCATTGCCCGTCGCCCGCACCTGGTAGCCCGCGACGGTGGTGTTCGCGTCGTCGTTGGGACCGACGAGCGCCTTCTCGGTCGTGACCAAGCAGGTGGGAAGCGTGCGGTCCACCGCGATCATCTTCACCGCGTCCGGGTTGCCGGTCTGCGAATTGCTCAGTGAGCCATGGGTCACCTTGGCAAACAACGAATACGCGCCATCCGCGAGCGCGGCCGCCGGCACCTGCACCGTCACCGCTGAATTGGCAATCGCCGACGACGCGAGCACCGTGTTGTTCGCGGTGTTGAGAATCTGCACCGTTCCCCCAATCGCTCCCTGGGTGACCAGCTCAATCCGCAGGTCCGAAGCAGTCGGCAGCTCAATGCTGTTCAACACGCCCGTCGGCATCGCGGTGTCTTGTGGATACGCAAACGTCACGACCTTCGGCGGGTCATTGGTGACGGGGACTTCGACCTCAATCGACTTGGTCCCGGTGCACGCGGTGCCCTTCTTCTTCACCGTGACTTTGAGGACGTTCTTACCCGGCTCGAGGGTGACGGCGACAAACGTCGCTTTCCCCGCCTCGAGGGTGCCGTCGCGGGGCACGGTGAAGCCCGTCCCCGAGCTGGGGCGCGAGACCAACTGGGCGCTGTCGAGCTCAATCAAACCGCCCGCGCTGTTGGCAACCTTGATGGTCACATCGACCGTGGAAGGGACGGCGGTCATCCCGTCTTTGGGAGCCTCGAAGGTGACGAAGAGGTCTTCGCATTCCGAGGGGCCGGGGCACGAACAGCCGCCCGCAATCGCCATCACACCCAGTACGCACCACAGCCTCGTCATGTTCGCTCGCATCGATGCCTCACCTGCAGAGCCGCGCATGGTGGCTCTGCTGAGTACCGCCCTCGCCGCTCCCCATTCAGTCCGGGGACAGCACCTTCTTTTGAACCAGGATCTCTATGAATTGAACCGTCTGCTGCTCGCACTCGGCCTGCTCGACTTCGAACTCGCTCTGAAGCACCGCGGCGATTTCCCCCACCGTACGGTTGCCATCCACCAACGAAATGATCCGTTCGCCCACTTCTGACACTTCCCCCTCGGCTTCGAAGGTGTGGAGCGCGTCATCAGGCGTTGCCGCCATCCACCGTCCCTTGACCTGCTGTACACCCGTTTCCGGATGTACCCGAGGCACCCAATTCAGCCATTGATGAAAGGTGCGCCCAGTCGTCATGAAACCGCGTGAAACTCATTCCGCCGTCGGCCCACCGAGCGGAAAAGTCGACTTAGCCGAAGCGGTCTCTTCGACACAAGGACGAGCGGGTCCGACTAGAACCGCTGCGCATTCAGACCGAGTGCTGCAAAAAGTCCCGTCAGGTAGATCAACGAGACCAGGAAGAACTGCCGGGCCCATTTCGCATCGAGCTCCAGCCACCAACCGCGGACTCCGACGACGAAGAACCACGCTCCCAGCCCCACGGCCGCCGCCAGGTAGAGCAGCCCGGCGACATGCAACACGTACGGCAGCACGCTCACCGCCAACAACGCGACCAGGTACGCCACCGCCCAGCGGCGCGCGGTCCCATCTCCTTTCTCCAGCGGCAGACTGGTCAACCCCGCCCGTCGGTACTCTTCCTTCCGGAACAACGCGATCGCGATGAAGTGCGGCAGTTGCCAGAAGAACAAGATCGCAAACAGCACCAGGCCGGGCAGCGAGATTTTCCCCGTCGCTGCCGTCCAGCCCATCAGCGGAGGAAGGGCCCCCGGAAAGGCTCCCACCACCATCGCCCAATGGGTTCGCGCCTTCATCGGCGTGTAGACCAATACATAGGAAAGCAGGGCAGTCAGGCCGAGCACCGCCGTCAAAGGATTGGCCCCCAGCGCCAGCGCAGGCAGGGACACCGCCGCCAGGACAAAGCCAAACATCAGCGCCACCCGGGGCTCCATCCGACCACCGGGCAAAGGACGCTTCGCCGTCCGGGTCATGAAGCGATCGCTGTCGCGCTCGAGATAGCAATTGAAGGTGTTCGCCGACGCGATGACCCCGGCGGTGGCGAGCATCGTCACCAGCCAATGGCTTCCCGACAGGGGCAAGCCCGACAACCACATTCCTCCCGCGGTGGTGAACAACACCTCGGCCGAAAGGCGCGGCTTGGTGAGCTGAAGAAAATCTCTCACCGTCGGGCGCGTTCGCAACGACACCGCGACCACCGACGCGTCGACGGCGCCCATCAGGCTTCCACCGGGCGAGCCGCTGAAGGTCGCGCTTCGACCCGCTGTACGCTGATCGCGGGCGCGACTTCTGGCGAGGCGGCCAACCAATACATCCACGTCACGACCGACATCAGCCCGATTCCCAGCGACGAGTGGACATTGATGGTGAAGATTTCACGCGACAACAGCACCGTCAGCACGCCCAACGTCACTTGCGCCAATACCCCCAGACCTGCGAGCCCGGCGACCCGCTTCAATTTCCGGCTCGCCGCAGGCTGCCGCCAGATCCAGACCATCAAAGCCAGCACCGCCAACGCCGAGAGGACTCCGAGCAACCGATGAACCATGTGAACCTGCACGGCGGTAGAACCGTCGAGCGGCCACAGCGTTCCCTGGCACAGCGGGAGGTCGAAGCCACACGCGAGGCCAGCGCGCAGATGGCGCATCACTCCTCCGCCGACGACCTGCAGAAACAACAGCCCCGCGACCGGAACGATCGCGCGCTTCAACGGTGCAGGCACCGCGGGCAAGCTCGGGCGCGACGGGTGGGTCAGGAAGGCAAGGCTGGTCATCAGCACGAAGAATGCGGTGGCGACCGCCAGGTGCGCCGAGGTGATGGCCCAGGGCAATCGAAGGATCACCGTCGCGGCCCCGAGCAGGGCCTGCACCGTCACCAACAGCGCGGCGGCGATGCCCAGCTTCACCAGGTACGGCTGTTTGCGCCGGTACTTGATCAACAGCGCCATCAAACCAAACGTCATCGTGGCGACGAACGACGCGACCAACCGATGCGAGTGCTCGTACTGCTTCCCGTCCACCATCTGGGGGATGAACTTGCCCTCGCATAGGGGCCAGTCGGGGCAGGCGAGCCCAGACTCGGTGACGCTCACCACTCCACCGAAAATGGTGAGGATGAACGTGGCCACGGCAGCGGCAATGGCAAAGCGATGAACGCGCACCGGCCCCCCTTACCCAGTGCCTGCTGGATTCTCAAGAGACGGCCCACGCCAATTTTGCGGCACGCTTACCTGACGGTGAAGGTGAACTTGGGGTCAACCGTTTGGCCCTCTTCCACCACCACTTCCGCGCGCAGCACCCCCAGCCGATCGTTCCACGCTTCGACGGCATAGGCGCCGGGGGGCACGTCTTTGATTTCGTAGGTTCCATCGTCGGCCGTGACCGCGAAGTACGAATGCGCGCTCACCACCACGAACGCCGTCATCCACGGGTGCAGATCGCAGCTCACCTTCACCACATCGCTTGCGAGCAGATCCTTCTGAAGATCTTGGGCGCGGGGGGGCTGAATGACGTGGAAGAGCGTCGTCTGGCCCGCCGCCGCGCGCACGCTGTGGGTCGTGCCATCGGCGTTGCGCAGCAGGATCTTCTGCCCTCGCACCGCGCCCTGCAGCCACGGCCTGAAGGTGCAGCCCTTTTCTTCGAGGACGACCGCAGTCGACGGAGCGACCCCTGCCCCCGCGCCCCGACTGATTCGCACCAGCGCCCTCGGTTCCCATGGGACCAAGGCGCCTTTGCACCCGGGCTCGACCGACTTGACGGTCTGCGGCTTGAGCGTCCGCCCTTTAAAATCGACGGTGCCTGCGATTCGACCGGAACCAAAACCCGAACAGGCGAGCAGCGCAGCGGGGAGCAGAACCCCCAGCTTCATCGGCTCACTGCGCGAGTTTCGTCATGTCTGCCGCGCACTCGCCCTTCGGAGTGAGCTTCAGGTATTCCGCCGCGGTGGCCTTGATCAGATCCTTGTCCTTCGGATCGCCCAGCTTGACGAGGAAGCGCGCGTAGTCGCAGTACGCCTTGTCGAATTCCTTCTCGGCGTTGAGCGCGGCCTCGTAAGCGGTGCGCGCTCCGACCTTGTCGCCCTTTCCTTCGAGCGAGATTCCCTGCTCAGTGTAGGACGAGGCGACCATCAACGAGTCGCCATAGAACTCTTCGGCCGCGCGCTTGAAGAACTCGGCGCTCTTCGCGAAGTCCTTCTTGTCGTCGCGGTAGATCCGACCCAGGGCGTAGCGGGCCTCGGCGTTCTTGACCTTCGGATCTTTGATCGCCTTTTCGTACTGGGCGATCGCGTCCTCGAGCTTCTTCTGCTTGTAGAGCGCCTGCGCGAGCAAAGTGGTGAGCTTGGGGCTGTCCGGAACGAGGGTGAGCGCCTTGCGAAGCGCCTCTTCGGCTTCCTTCTCGCCGCCCTCTTTGCGCATCAGCACCTTCGCGAGCTCGACGTGGAAGTGCGCGCGCTGCGAGTTCATCGAGATTGCGGTGCGGATTTCGGCCGCGGCTCCGGCGTAATTTTCTTCATAGAGCAGACGCTTGCCGCGAATCAGGAAGAGCTCAGGGTTGCTCTTGTCCTGCATCGCCATGTCCTCTTCCTTCTGAATCTCAGCGCGGGCCTTTCCGGGGTCGGCACTGACGCCCGTGGCCTTCTGCAGCTCGACCTGGAACTCCTTGTTCGTATAGAGCGGAAGGTCGCGCGACACGCGGGAGACCAGGAACGCCTGAACCATGTGCGCCATCGACAGCTGGCGAGGCGAGGGCGGCGGCTGCGACTCGAGCACGCGCTTGAGGTACTTGGCCGCGCTGGGGTAACCGCCTGCGGGGTTGGGTTGATCGAGGATCAACAGCGCAGTGCCGATCAACGCTTCGGGGTGCGAATCGCGGGTGTACTTGAGCGCGGTGCTGAAGTGCTTGAGCGCTTCGCCATCGTTTCCGCGGCGGCGGGCCAGCGTACCCAACGCGGAATACACGCGCGGATCATCGGAAGCGGCCTGCTGCGCCGCCTCGAGGTTTTCCTTCGCGCCTTCGAGGTCGCCCTGGTTCATCTGAATCAGGCCCAGCGTCAGCAACAACAAAGAAGGCCGAGAGCCCTTTTCTTTCAGGTCATCGACGACCGGCTTGAGCTCCTTGATCGCCTCGGCGCCCTTGCCCGAGTAGTACTTCAGCAGCGCCTGGGTCGCGAAGACCTGGGAAATGGACTCTTTGCCCCGAAGCCGGTTGGCTTCCGCCAGATGTTCTTCCGCGCGTTGGTGGGTCGACTCATCGCCGCCGTGATCCCCCCAGCGCACCGCGTAGGCGTAAGCGGCGAACGCGTGGGCCTTGTCCGAGTCGGGGTTAATCGACAGCGCCTCTTCGGCGATCTTCGAGGCCTTCTGGTACGAGTCGTAGCTGTCGCCCTTCAGCGCGTCCTGCGCGAGGACGAGCTTGGCGTTGACCTGCTGCTTCTGGCGGGCCCGGTACTGACCGATGCCGTAGTAGGCAGAGAGCCCGACGACCACCAGCAGGAAGAGGGCGAGAGTGACGACCGCTCCGCTGGTTCCCTTGCGACGCCCACGGCCCCCCTGCATCTCTGACAGCTCGGAGATGTCGTTGACTTCCGAAGGATTTTCTTCGCGAACCTGGGAAGCCTGGGTTCGGCGCACCTGCGGCGCGGCTTTGGCCTGAGCGCGCGGGCTGGCTGTTGCGACGGCCTGCTGACTTCCGGAACTTCCGTTGCTCGAACGCTTCGGCGCCGACGAGCCATTGGTCGCGGCAACCGGAAGGAGGACCGGCGGCGCGACGACGACCGGCTTGGGAAGCTCGACCTTGTACTGAATGAAGATCGCCCGGGTGTCTTCATCGGCGGGGTCGATCAACAGCGCCTTGAGCAGGTTCGTCTTTCCCGCGTCGGCCTCGCCGGTCTTGATCTGCAACGCGCCGGTCATGCGCAGCACGAGCTTGTCGTTCGGCGCGACACCGATCGCGCTGGCAAGCTCTTCGAGGGCCTTCTTGTCTTTCCCCTGCTCGGCGTACACCCGGGCGAGAAGCACGCGGGGGTCGGGTTTGCTGGGGTGGGCCTTCACACCCTTCTTGCAAACCACCATCGCTTCCATGAACCGGCCCATGCCGAGATACGCCTCGGCGAGAGGTCGATAAGCTTCAGAAGCCGGGTCGGTAGCGAAAGCGTGTTCGAGCTTCGCGAGCTCGGCCGGGCTCAGCGTCTTGGCAGGGGTTGGAGGCATCGAGAAAGAGGCCGGTTTTTATCTCATTCGGGTTCGGATCAGTCAATGTGGTTTCAAGGGTCGTTGACACACTTCTGTCGCTCAAGTATCTGCCGCGCGTCGTCAAGGGGGCGTAGCTCAGTTGGGAGAGCGTCGCGTTCGCAATGCGAAGGTCATCGGTTCGATCCCGTTCGCCTCCACAGGAACCTTGAGGCCCCATCGGTAGTTAGCCGGTGGGGCCTCGGTGCTCAGTCGGCTGGCTTCTCGAAAGTGTCCAAAACGTGTCCAAAATCGGAGGCGATTCCCGCTTCGATCTTCTTCACCGCCTCCCGCAGGTCGTCCTCTCTGACGATGTTGTAGACCGACTCCGGAACGCCCCGCCGTCGAGCGTTCGTGACAAAGCTCCGGCCTGCGAGAAGGCTGGGCTCACCGGAATCTGGTTCCACGACCTTCGCGGTCGAGCACGTCAGGATGTTGGCTGAGGCGCTGGTAGCCGACGCCCAACGGGGCTCGGTTACGAACCGTGGCCCGCGCTCTTGCGTCAACCCCGCACGCAAATCTGCCTGATCGACGCCGCCGTCGGCCAGGCGCTGGGCCGCCAAGACCTCGAGACGGTGGCGGCGTTGGTGAAGCTCGGTGACCAGCTGACCCGTCGGCTGGGAATACTGCTCGATCAGCATCGGCGTGAACTCGGACACGACCGGTCGCGCGGTGTGCTGGTGATCGGCGCCGCGCAGAACGTCAACGTCGGGACGTTGGGGTGAGTGTGCCTTTCTATCCAGACCAGATTGAACTCATCACGCTGCCGTCGCTGAAGGCGTAGTGCCGAAGCCCGTCAACCTTCAGGAGAGCAACGGCGGTCCGGCTCATCCGACGCAGCTTCCCGCCGACCGATGTCTCGCTGGTGCGGGTGAACTCGCCAACATCGTTCGGTGGTCAACGGGTCTTCCTGAAATGCCCTCGTATTGACTGCGGCCAGTTGGTGAACGTGATCGGTTTCGAGCCGCTTGCTGGTTTCGGCTGCAAGCGGTGCCTGCGATGGCGTCGGCGACCGGCCCGCCGGGACTCGACCCTGGTGAAGGCGTTGCAGGAAGCTCAGGCCCTCTGAACATTCCCAGCTGGACGATGCCGGACAACTACTCGATTCCTTCGGGCCGTACCCTCAGGATTCACGGTTGAAGGAACGTTGAGGGTCGGCACCAGCTCACGGCAACTGCAGCTCGAGCGTGTAGGCACCTTTTGCCCCGTCGTATCCAAAGATCTCAATCCAATATCGAGTTCCTGCAGTTACGGGCATCGTCACCGCCTCTTCAGGGACGGGGCGGGTGTCATTGCATGAAAGGTACATCGAGCCCGAACAAGTCGCCCCGGTGCGCACCCCGATGGCGATGTCCCAGCCCACAGACAATGCACTGATCGTCAGCATGCCCGCCCGAGGTGCGACGAACTCGAAGACAGAATCAGGGGAGGTCTGGATGAACTGGCTGCCGGTGACACAGACGAACGTCTGGTTGAAGCCGGTTGTATCGCCAGCGACAATTGCCCGTGTTCCATTGAGCGTGAGCACTCGCGCATCAGCACAGCCGTCACCGAGTGTCGTAGAGCGGCTAACCGTCAATGAGTAGTTGCCACCGTTGCCAGCCTGGGAATCGGCGACGACGACGTAATTGCCGGACGCGAGGGCGGTGCTCTGGAATCCGACCGCGGAGCCCAACGAGGCAGTCGCCTTGCAGATGTTCACAGGACCGCTGCAGCCGCCTTCATGGAGCGTGACTGCTGGAGCCACCGATGCATTGCCACGATTAACCGCGAAAACGTACGCCGGGGTCGGCAGGTTGAATGCAAACGCCAGGTCGGGCCCCAGCAGCGAAAGCGAGCCACACTGATCTGACGCTGTGCTTCCACCCACGAGGAAGCCGCTAGACTCGAACGTGTCGTTGACGAACGTCGGCTGGCCCGGGCTTGCGCAAGTTCCTCCGGTGTTAGCTGTTCCACCGCCCGCTCCGCCGCCAACTCCGCCACCAGAACCACCACCAACTCCGCCACCGGCTCCACCGCCTCCGCCAACGCCACCACCGGCTCCACCGCCAACGCCACCAGCTCCGCCGCCG
>JAYVCD010000240.1:0-7928 GCA_043750125.1 Archangiaceae bacterium
CAACCGAAACCTACGGGATCGTTGCCGCGCGCGTCTTCAGCTCACTGATCGCCTCAACTCACGCTCGATTCGACCCACACACAGTCCAGAAGAGCCCGATGGATTGGCCCGGTGCCGTGCTGTTCCTGGCGAAGCTCGAGTCCGAGACACGCGTAGAAGTCCCTCGACTTCTCGAGGTGGCGCGTCCGAATGACGATCAGCGCCACCTTTGAAATCGGGTTCCTAGCGCAACGGGATAGTGCGAATTGGGTTAACTCAGCACCGGTGAAGCCGCTGATGCCCCTGTTGTTCCTCTGCGGCTGCGCGAGCTTCAGCCCGGTCACGATCGCCAGACAGATGGGCACGATCGGCTGGTTCCAGGCCGACGCAAACTTGAAGTGGAAACACGTCGATCGGGGTCGCGGCTGTAACGGGCTCGACCAGCAGGGGCCGACCGACGAGATTCTCGTGATCGTGCCCGGCTTCAAAGGCGACGGGCCCGAGATCAGCGCGGTGGTGCCGGTGCTGGCATCGGCGAAGCCGGGATCGATCTTCTTGTTTCGGTACGTGCCGTGGCAATCGCGCGACGAGATCTCCCGCGAGTTCGCGATCGGCGCGTCGCACCTGCTGCGCTGTCTTCCGTCTCCTCACGGGCCCGTGGTCGTGCTCGCCCACAGCGCGGGCGGAATGGTGGTCAGCCATGCGGCGCATCTGCTCTCGATGCCCAGGACTGATCAACCGGGCCCGGCGCTGTACTTGATGACGGTGGCGTCTCCGCTGGCGGGGATGACCGGCCGCGAGCCGAACGCCGATGGCAGCGAAGAGGTGCGGTTCATGCTCGATTTCGGCACTCGCATTCAGGGCTACCCGGTGGCGCCGACGTCGGTCGCCGCCGTTCATCTGCGCACCCAATACCCGGGCGACCAGGTGATGAAGCCGACCAAGGGAGTTTCACCCAATGATCCGCACATCGGGATCCCGGGCGCTCGCCAGGTGGATCTGCCCGCGGATTTGACCCACGACAGCGCGCTCGCGTACGTCGCGGCGAAGATCGCAGACGGGTCGTGGCGCGCCTGGTTCACCCCGGAGCCCTGAAGCGGGAGCTCCGGGCTGTGCAAATGCAGCTCGAGGGCACACTGGGGCAGAACGCACCGATTTTCTGTCAAAGCCTTCGGCCCGGATCAGCTATCGGTACCTCAAAAGCGACCCACTGGCGCACGCGCTCGAGGCGGATCCGACCATTCACGACGAGATTCACGGGTGCCGACTCCACGGGCTCGAGTGGCGCGGCAAGCACCCTGGCAATCATTTCCTTCAGGTCCTTGACCAGCCGGCCACGCCTGCCTCCCTGCTCAACTCGCACCTGGAGCACGCGTGGCAGGCGCTCTGCGTGGGCTACCTCGCGTCGATTAGGTTCTTGAGCTACTGACCGGCTCTGCTTCCGCGTGAAGCCAGCCATGAATTGCGCGTCCGCGGATCATGGCACGCGCGGGGCTGCCTTTTACTCGCCGCTGAATCCAGAAAGTTGTAGGTGAGTCCGTGATCAAGCTCCGGTCGTCCGTGATCCCCAAGGGGATCTTCGCTGCCATTCGCCGCGAGAACCCGGCGATTCGCGTCGCGCCCATCGTCGTGGAATCGGCAACCCTGCCGGCCGAAGCTCTGTATGCGAGGCTCAAGACCCGCCCAGCTGGGCTCAATGTAGATGAAGTGGCGGCGCGCCTCGAAGAACACGGGCCCAACACCGTGGCCAAGGACGCAAGGACGAGTTTGGCGGTGCTTCTGTGGCACGCGGTGCTCAACCCGTTGGTCATTTTGCTCTCGGTTTTGGCGACCATTTCCTTCCTCACCGGAGACCTTCGGGCCGGCGTGGTGATGTCGTCGATGATTCTTCTGGGCGTCGGCCTCAAGCTTGTTCAGGAGAGCAAGGCGGACAACGCAGCGGCGAAGTTGCGAGCGATGATTTCGGTGACCGCGACCGTGGTCCGTTCAGACCAGTCTCTGGAAGTACCCATCTCGGGGTTGGTTCCCGGTGACGTGGTCAAGCTCGCGGCAGGCGACATGATCCCCGCCGACGTGAGAATCGTTTCAGCCAAAGATTTGTTCATCACCCAGAGCTCGCTGACCGGTGAGTCTTTCCCCGTCGAGAAGTTCGAAACCGAGACGAGCGCCGACAAAGCGCCACTTGAGCTGGCGAGCATTGCCTTCCTTGGAACCAACGTCGAAAGCGGCTCGGCGACCGCGGTAGTGATTGCGACCGGACGGACGTCCTACCTGGGCGGAATGGCTTCCTCAATTTCCGAACAGCCCAGTCAGACGGCGTTCGACCGGGGCATCAGCAGTTTTACCTGGCTCATTCTTCGCTTCATGCTGGTGATGGTGCCGCTGGTCTTCCTGATCAACGGGCTCACCAAAGGCAATTGGGGCGAGGCCTTCTTCTTCGCGGTTGCTGTCGCGGTCGGGCTCACTCCCGAGATGCTCCCGATGATTGTGACGGTCTGCCTGTCGAAGGGTGCCATCGCGATGGCCAGGAAAAAGGTCATCGTCAAGCGGCTCAACGCCATTCAGAACCTCGGTGCGATGGATGTCCTCTGCACCGACAAGACCGGGACGCTCACCCGCGACCACGTCATCCTCGAGAGGCACTGCGACGTAGTCCTGGCAGAAGACGACACCGTTCTGGGGCTCGCGTACCTCAACAGCTACTTTCAGACAGGGCTGAAGAGCGTGCTGGATCGCGCCATCCTCGCTCACCGAGAAGTCCACGAGCACCTCCAGATTTTCGATCACGCCAAGGTCGATGAAATCCCCTTCGACTTTCAGCGCCGCATCATGTCGGTCGTGGTGCGAACGCCTGGGAAAAGGCATCGGCTGATCGCCAAGGGCGCACCTGAGGCGGTGTTCTCGCGTTGCGTCAACTTCGAGCTCGATGGTGAGCTGCTCCCGGTTGACCTGATGCTGCTCGAAGATTTGAAAGCAGAGTACGAGCGATTGAGCGCCGACGGGTTCAGGGTGTTGGCGATTGCCAGTAAAGAGGTTGAGCCCCGCAGCGGCGCGTACGGCAAAGCCGATGAGTGTGACTTGAACCTGAATGGGTACGTCGCGTTTCTAGATCCTCCCAAAGAGACTGCGGGCGCGGCCATCGCCGCGCTCCAACTGCACGGCATCGCAGTCAAGGTCGTCACCGGCGACAACGAGTTGGTCAGCCGCAAGGTTTGCAAGGAAGTCGGGCTTTCTACCGAGCACGTCTTGCTGGGCACTGCGGTCGAAGCCATGACGGAAGAGCAATTGGCCGAGGCGGTTGAGCGGACGACGCTGTTCGCTCGCGTCTCGCCTGCGCACAAACAACGAATCATCAAGGCACTGCAGTCGCGCCAGCACACGGTCGGCTTCATGGGTGATGGCATCAACGATGCTCCGGCCCTTCGTGCCGCTGACGTAGGAATCAGTGTCGATTCGGCGGTCGACATTGCCAAAGAGTCTGCCGACATCATTCTTCTCGAGCGAAATCTGATGGTCCTGGAAGAAGGAGTGATCGAGGGCCGAAAGGTTTTCGTCAACATCTTGAAGTACGTGCGAATGGGAGCCAGCAGCAACTTCGGCAACATGTTCAGCGTGCTCGGCGCGAGTCTCTTCGTCCCCTTCCTTCCGATGCTGCCGATCCAGATTCTCACCAACAACCTGCTTTACGACATCTCGCAGACGGCAATTCCCACCGACGAAGTGGACGCAGACCAGTTGGCCCTACCGCGCCCGTGGGACATGAAGGCGTTGACCCGCTTCATTCTCTTCATCGGGCCGTGCTCGTCAATCTTCGACTACACGACGTTCCTGCTGATGCTTTACCTCTTCGGTTGCTGGGACGTCACTTCGCCTGCCGTGGCCGCTCACAGCGCGGCGATGTTCCGGGCGGGCTGGTTCGTTGAGAGCCTCGCGACCCAGACATTGATCATCCACGTCATCCGGACCCAACGAATTCCGTTCCTCCAAAGTCGCCCTTCACGGACGTTGGTCTTGATGAGCGTGGCCATCATCGCTGCAGGAATTGCAATTCCCGCGTCACCGCTGGGGCACTACCTCGGGTTTGCTTCCTTGCCATTGTTGTACTGGCCGCTGCTCGGCCTGACCCTGATTTGCTATGTCGCACTCACTCAAGGAGTGAAAATGTGGCTCGTCAAAAAAGCCTGGATTTGAGGTGCCGACTTCAGTTGGGCTGAGGGACCGCGGCCTGTGTTGGCGGCGCCAGCCCGAGCGATGAGGCTTTCCGCGCGCGATCCTTCTCGCCCTGGCGCCTCACAGCCACGTGCTCGTGGCCGAGGGAGTCTTCTATGGCGAGGACAACGTCTTCGCGCCGCTGCCGCCGTCAGAGGACAAAGAAGTCGAGCGGCTGCTGCGCAGGGTGGCTCGCAGGGTGTGGAAGCTGGCCAGGGTCCGGCTTTCCGGCGCGTACCCCACCGACTTCAGGCTCGATGACTCGACCGCTTCGCGTCGCACCCGCTTTTCTTCTCATGGCGAGCGCCTGGAGCCTGCGCGCACTCGGGCACTGAAGCTGAAGCTTCAGGGTCTTCCGACTCCCGACGGGTAACCTGCTGCATCAAGCGCTCGAGTCAGCCCTGCGGTGAGTCAGCCCGGTACAGCGACCTGGCTTCGCGGTTCAGCAACCATGCGGGCATCGCTCCGGTAATGAGGTTGCGAACAGTTTCGAAGGCGCGGCTACGGCTAAGCAGCACGGGCCGCATGGTCTTCGCGCTCTTTTGGTAGCCGAGCGCGATTGGGGCAATCACTCTCTCGTACTGCAAGAGCGCTGCGGAAACATCGGCGTGAGTCGCCAGACACCTCGCGAGCGCGCGGGCACCCTGGAGCGCGAGTGAACTCCCCATTCCCGACATGAAGGTCGGGCAGTGCGCGGCGTCGCCCACCAACGCCACGCGCGACCTGACGATCGACGGCATCTGCACCATCGAGATCGTGTCCGAGAACACGTAGGTGCGCTCGGTGACTGCCCCAAGGACCGTCCTTACCGGCGGCGCGAAGTTTCCGTATGAGGCTGAGAAAAATTGCAGGTAGTCGGCCGCCGTCTTGCCCGTGGGCTCGATGCCGCCGTCCGAGTGGTAGACGATCAGGCTCATCCGTTCGTCGGTGTTGGGAATCATCGCGACGTGCTGCCCACAGCCCATGAACATCTGCATCACATCGGTTGGCTGGCCGTGCTGGCAGTCGACTGTGAGCGCGAAGTAGCTGCCGCCCATCGGGGTGAGGAAGCCGGTTCCGAAGAGGGATGAACGGGTCTGCGAGTGGATGCCATCGGCACCGATCAGCAGGTCAAAGGTTTGCGTACCGCTTGAAAGGTCGGCCTCAATGCGATCGGGCAACTCACGCACCGCGCCCAGCAGTGATCCGAATCGGAGATCGCAGCGGCCCTTCACTGCCTCGTAAAGTGCGGCGTGAAGATCTGCCCGGCGACACAGCAGGTAGCCATCAACCGCCGCCGCGAGCTCCTCCGATGGGTTCTCGCGCAGCAGCTTTCCGGTCGCAGAGAGCACGCGCAGCAGTAGAGTGTGTACTTCTCGCTGCCGACACGCCTCGAGCAACCCCATCTGGCGGATCAACGCCACTCCATGACTCTTGAGGGCGATGTAGTGACCAAGCGGCGCGTACGAGCCGGCCTTCTCGAGCACAGTGACCTGCGCACCCTCGCGCTCGAGCCAGAATGCGGCGGCAAGCCCCGCGATGCCACCACCGGAAATCAAAACCCTGGTCTTCATGAGGCACCTTTCTTTCGAGGTTCGAGAAGACGACGGAAGGTGTCCATCGCCAGCTCGACGTGGCGTGCGAGCGCGATTCCAGTTGGAAGGCGTTTTCCGGAGAACAGGGCACGATCGAGCACCTCGTCGGCGCTCTCGAGCAAATCAACCAGGAGCCCCTCAGGAACATCGTCGCGCACCAACCCGAACTTCCGCCCGCGCCGAACGATCTCTACGAACGTCTCGCGGGTCTGGGCGATCAATTCCTTGAACGCCGGGCGTGGGTTGCGGCGCAGATCACGCTGAAAGCTGCGCAGGGACTGAGCCTTCTCGGGGTTCTTCTGCATCACTTCGAAGGCGGCGCGCGCCATCCGCTCCAGGGCCGGAATGAAGTCCGCCTTCTTCTTCGGGTCGAACCCCTCAAAGCCGCTCTCGCTGCGCAGAAAGACGCCCGCCTGGGTCACCACGTACGCGTACAGGTCGTCCCGATCGGCGAAGTAGTAATAAAGGCTGCCTTTGCTGAGCCCGGCGTCCTTGAGGATCTGGTTGAGCGAGGCGTCTGCGTATCCATGAAGCGCGAACTCTGCCGTGGCCGATGACAGAAGAGTTTCGCGTTGGGAGACAGCGAGTTTCTGGAAGCGGAGGAGCGGCATCCAGAAACAGTATCAACACCTAGACCGGTGGTCAAACCGTCGGTACAACTTAAAGCCTGGCGACAACGTCGACGCTCGCCTCATGGAGCCGGTCTTGCTGGTCTCGTCCCCTCAACGTCGAATGGTGGGGAAGATTCGGGCGGGGGTTCGTTCTGGGGGGACATGAAACTAAAGACTGCCCTCGCCACCGCAACACTTGGCTTTTCCACTGCAGCCCTCGCCCAAGGATATGCCAACGACCCGTCGGCGGAGCGAACCGCCGCACTGAGCGGCGCAGCGCGCGATTCGCTGGGTGACCTGCACGTCAGAAACGCCAACAACGCGCGGGTGACGCTCGGCCTCACCGCGGACGCGACCTTCGTCTTGATCAGCGTCTCACCGGACGACGTCGGCGGCTCTCACGCCCGGCTGCAGCAGTACTTCCGCAGCATCAAAGTCAAAGGAGGCGAGTTCATCTCGCACGTCGACGCGCGCGGAACGTTTACGCCGTTCACGGATCAGGCTCAGCGGGGAATTGCGATCTCCACCATTCCGGCGATCTCCGTCGACCGTGCGCTCGCGGCCGTCCATTGCGCCCAGCCACCTCTTTCCCTACTCGTGGACGCCCCGGACGGAGCTGCTCATCGAGCTTCACCTGACCTCTTTCCATGAAGTGCTCTCGTCCCACGCCGCCGCGCGCGCCACAGTGTCCTGCACGGTGCCGCTGTTCAACACCACGTCGGGCGCGAACGAGGTGATTCCCACGCAGGCGATCACCGGCGCATTGCTGAGCGCTGCTCCGCGACTGGGCGCGGGCACCCAGGGCCCGCCGGAATACCTGCTCGACAGCCAACGGCAGCAGGCGCTGGGCACGCCCAAACTCGGCGACTTCGACAATCGCTGTTTCGTCTTCGCCAGCGACTTCCCGACCGAAGCGCGGTTCAAGGAAGCGGGGTCGCGGCCTGGGACCGGGTCTCGACCTGCAATTGCCGATCGGGATCATTGGCCGCAGCGACATCGTCAATGGCGCCCAGCGTGACGTAGTTCGCTGGGGCCCAGAGGCGCGGGTGACGGCCGGGGCCACACTCGGCCCTCTGGTTGAACGAGTCTCATTCTCACTCGGGCTCGAGACCCAATGGCGCGCTCAATCTTCGGAGATCGATCCGTTCACCAACGAGCGGGTCTCCTCCTCCAACACCGGTGGAACCTGGCTCACTCTCACCCCGGCCGGTCAGGTAAGGGTCATCGACGGATTAGGGATTTTCGCGGCCCTGCGCGTCCCGCTGGTTCAGTGGGCCGGGGGCCTCCAATTCGTCCCCGGTCCGGGAGTGTTCGTCGGGCTCGGAGGAAGTCTCGAGGTGATTGCTCCCATCCGACCGATAAGCGCAACAAAGGGGGTTTCAGGCAGGTGGCCCTGGAGAGACGGGGGGCGCTGTGAGAAAAGAGCAGCAACGCCGAGCTGAAATTCTGCAAAAATGCCACCGCGCCCGGACGCGGCACCCGAATGCCCAGCCGCTTCGCGGTCCGTCGCTGGAGCGCGAAGATGGCGCCGACGAACGCGCGTAGGGCCGCCGAC
>JAYVCD010000241.1:0-14641 GCA_043750125.1 Archangiaceae bacterium
GCGGCGCCTCGAGGGGATCCGTGAGCCGATTGCGGTCCGGGTTGCACGCTGCGTCCTGCAGAGCGGCTGTCTGCCGCGCCTTCAACCACAGGCGCAGACACTGGTCGGCGGGCATCGCGTCCTGCATCACCGAAGCGAGTCGGCGGTGGCCATCGAAGCCCCAGCCCAGAGCAACCGAGGGAACCAACAACAAGCCCAACAAGATGAAGAGTGCGCGCACGCCGGGCAGGCTAGCAGGCAAGAAAGAAAGTCACTCCCTGGGCTCGAGGATCGACAGTCCCATCATTGCGACAAGGAACCCCTGCACCTGGTGCTCGGGCTTTCCGGCGATCGCGAACACCTCGGCGTTGGTGCGGATCCCGTCGATTCGCAGCAGCAGCTGCGCTTCCCACTTCTCGAGCTCGAGCTCGTTGAGCGCGTACGCCGGCTGCTGCGAAGGAATCAGCCGATCTTCCGGCGGAGCCAGGCGCCTCAGGCGATCGGGCTTGTAGAGCTTCTTCACCCCGCGAATGATCAGGTTGCCGGGGTGAACATCGAGCTTGATCGCTTCGCCGCGCGCCTTCTCGCGGAAGCTCAAAACGAAGTCGCCCTCTTCCCAGCCGAACAGGCTGTAGATGACCGCCTTCACCTGTTGCCCGATGTAATACAGCCGCTCGTTTTCCTTCAGCAGTCCTCGTTCGACCAGCACATCGCCGGTGCGACGGCCCGACGCGCGCGCGACGACGGCCACGTCTTCGAGCTGCTCGGGGCGAATCTTGCCGACCCGCACCAGAAATTGTCCGAACCGGTCTGCGGCCAGGTTCGAGAGCGCAAACACCGGCGCGCCCGCCTCGAAGTAGACGACCTTCTTCACGTTCCCCTTCTGCACCGACAGCTCGCCCGTCTCGCGGGCCAGGTAGAAGGCGTTGATCAACCCCGGAAGGGTGTCGCCCAGCGCACCCTTGCGAACGCTGCGTCGCGACGCCGCTTCGTTGATCGCATCCTGGGGCGGAGGCGGAGGCCGCTGCCCTGACACCGGCCCCCGGGTCGGAGCCGCCGCCAGCAGCGCCGCCCCACTGAGCTCGGCCGAAATGTTTCCCCCCCCGGTGACCTTGATTTTTCCGGTCAGCTCCATCGGGTCGAACGGGCCATCGCCCTCGACATCGATGTCGAGATCGAGATCGAAGTCTTCGGAAGTCGGCATCGCCGGCGGCGCGCTCGGCATTGGAGGGGCCAGCTCTTTCACCGCTTCGATCAACCGCTTCGCGTCGAACGGCTTCTCGAAATAGTGGGCGCTGCCGAACTTCGCCTTCACTTCCATCGCGTGCTTTCCGCCCTTGAACACCCCGGTCATGAACAGCACCGGAAGGTCGGGGTAGAGCGCCCGCAGCGCCTCGGCCAGCGGAAAACCCATCATGTCCGGCAACAGCACGTCGAGCACCGCCAGCGCCGGGCGGGCCAGCTTCGCCGCTTCGAGCGCGGGTTTGCCCTTGGGGAACCCGGCCACGGTGTAGCCGCTGTCCTCGAGCAGCTGGGTCAGGACCGCGAGCAGCTCCTTATTGTCATCAACCACGAGAAGAGTGGGCGGCATCGTTGGGGAGAAACTATCCTCACTCGACCATGCTTTCGAGAACGTTGGTGATTGGGTTGCTCTTCTATGGCTTCGGGGCCCTGGCCCAGATCCCCCCTTCCGAGTTCGATGCCTCGATTCCGGACGCCTCGATGGGCAACGGAGGCGCCGAGACCAGCCAGGAAATGGAAGAGCACCCGAACACCGTTTGCATGCAGAGTCACGACTGTGAGCGGGGCTTTGCCTGCACCAACGGCCGCTGCTCCTACGCCGGCTACCGGATGGCGACGCAGCCCGGCTGCCTGGGAGCCACGGCGACGATGCTCATTCCGTTGCTGGTCTTCTGGGGTTGGCGCCGCCGGGGTGGGGACCCGGGATGAACGACTCAGAATTCCAGGCGCTGCGCGGGCGGGTCGCGAAGATCACCCGACCCGAGCCGGTGCTGCTGCTCTACTACCTGCTGATCTCGCTGTTGGGAGTGTTCGCATTCCCGATGCTCTTCGTTCCCCTGTTCTTCCGCTACGAGACGCTGAAGTACCGGTTCGATGATCAGGGCGTCTTCATGAGCTACGGGATCCTCTTTCGCCGGGAAATGCAGCTGACCTACGCGCGGATGCAGGACATCCACCTCTCGCAGAACCTGCTCGAGCGCTGGCTCAACATCGGCACTGTCACCGTGCAGACGGCAGGCTCCGGTGAGGGCGGGAACCTGGCGATCGCCGGAGTGAAGGACTTCGAGGCGATTCGGGACTACCTCTATGCGCGAATGCGGGGAGTGCGCGACGAAGGCAAGCACCCCGCCCCGACCGAAGTGCTGCATGAAATCCGCGATGCGCTCGCCCGTACGGCTGACGCGCTCACAGCACTGGCCCAGAGGCGCTGACCCCTCATGATCGCCCTGATCGTCAAGATGCTGCGCCCGCTGTTCCTGCCGGTGCTCAAGCTCAAGCTCGAGCCGCCCCACCTGCCCGAAGGCTCGACCCTCGTTCGCGAGCTCAAGCCCGAGCCCTCCTGGTTGACGCTCAAGTACCTGTCCGTTCTGCTCGGAACGACCGCCAGCCTCGCCGGCGCCCTCGCCGCCTCGGGGGTGCTGATTTTCAACGTCGGACCCAACGGCTATTTCTTCGCGGCGGCCATCTGCCTGTTGGTCCTGGGCTCGGCGGGCTTCAGCCTGGTCGCGATTCGCCTCGACTACGAGCTGCGCCATTACCTCGTGGGCGACAAGAGCCTGCGCGTCAGCCAGGGCGCGGTGGTGCGCCGGGAAGTGACGCTGAGCTACGCGAACGTACAGAACCTCGAAGTCACCGCCGGCCCGTTCGAGACTCTTTTCGGAATCAAGTCGCTGACCATCAGCACCGCCGGAGGCAGCGCGCGCGCCGGTGAGACCAACCCCCACCGGGCCACGCTCGAAGGGCTGAAGAACGCCGACGAGGTCAAGAAGCTGATCCTCGGAATGCTCAAGGGTCACAAAGATGCCGGGCTGGGCGAACCGTCGGATCCCGCGCATTCCAGCGGGTTGGAGCCTCAGGCCCTGGAAGAAGTTCGTGCGGCGGCGATCAATCTGCGGAATGTTGCGGAATCGTTGGCCGTTCCCGTTGACTTTCGCCAGCCGGCGAAGAATTGATACCGCGGCCGCGCATTCCCAAACACCTATGAGCTCACTACTTGTCCTCGGACAGATGACCAACGCAGGGCAAGGGCTGCTGACGCGCACCCTGCTCGGAATCACGCTCGGCAGCGCCGAGTGGGTCCTGTGGCTGCTGTGCATCTTGTCCATCTTGTCGATCGCCGTGATGCTCGAGCGCGCGGTGTACTTCTCGTCTCACACCCTCAAAGACTCTGATGACCTGACCGTGCGGCTGGCGAAAGGCGATCTCGAGGCGGTGAAGAAGTTCATCGACGGGAAGAAGGGAATGGAAGCCGCGGTGCTGCGCGAGGCGCTGAGCAACATCGGCAGTGGTCCAGACTCGGTCGAGGAAATCATCGCCGCCACCGTCGCGCGCGAGCGGCCGCAGTACGAGCGGTTCTTGTCTTTCCTGGGGACCCTGGGCAGCAACGCGCCGTTCATCGGCCTGTTTGGAACCGTGCTGGGGATCATCAAGGCCTTCAACGACCTGGGCCAGAACGGAGCGAAAGGCGCCGCGATGCAGCAGACGGTGATGGCCGGAATTTCAGAGGCCCTCGTCGCCACGGCCGTCGGCCTTGCCGTCGCGATTCCCGCCGTCGTTGGCTACAACTTGCTGACGAGGGCTTTGAAGACCATCACCTCGCGCACCACCGCGTTGGGCCATGCGCTGGTCGGCCACCTTCGCGCGACGGGCGGGAAGTAGTCCATGGCGGGCGCCCAGCAACAAGACGACGAAGAGATCGTCGCGATCAACGTCACCCCGCTGGTCGACATCACCCTGGTGCTGTTGATCATCTTCATGGTCACGGCGAGCTTCATCGTCAAAGAGACGGTGGAAGTCGATCTGCCGAAGGCTGCGAACATCAACGAGACGGTGCAGGGGTTGGTGAACATCGTGATGGACAAGGACTCGAAGCTCTTCTTCGACGGCGCCGAGGTCAGCGAAGCGCAGATGAAGAGCCGCATCGAAGAGGCGCTGAAGAAAGACAAAGAGACCCGGGCGATCATCAGCGCGGATCAGGCGCTCAATTACGGGCGGGTGATGGGGCTGATCGACGTAATCAAGGGCCAGGGGATTGCGAAGTTTGCCCTCAACATCCAGAAAGGGGCCGCTCCTGTCATCATTCCGACGACAGGTCCGTAGTCGTCGACCTGGTCCGTGGGTCCTACCCTCTCGATGAGTTCTCGCCGCGATGACAAGACGGTTGTGGTGCTCGCGCTCGGGCTGTTCGCCTCGATTGCGCTTCATGGCTCGGGGCTGATCTGGGCGAACCACCAGAAAATGGCGGTCAAAGAAATCGCGAAGCCGATCGTGGTCGAGTTCATTCCGATCGAGCCCCCCAAGCCGCCTGAGCCGGTCGAGCCCGAGAAGCCCAAGCCGGTCGAGCCTCCGAAGCCGAAGGTTCCTCCGGTGAAGCTCGCGGTGGTGAAGCCTCCTCCCGAAGAGCCCCCTCCGCCGCTGGAAGAAGTCAAAGAGCCGCCCAAAGAGCCGCCTCCGTTGTTCGTCGGAGTGAAGATGTCGTCGACCACTTCCGCGGGCGCGTTCGCGGCCCCGGTGGGCAACACCGCCTATGGGCAGATGCCGAAGGCGGCTCCGGCCCCTTCGGAAGTGAAGGCCTACCTGGCGCCGAAGTACGTCCCCCCCGGAAGCGCGGATCATGATCCGGAAGTCGACAACGAGTTCAAGATTCCCTACCCCGACGAAGCGCGACGGGCGGGCATCGAGGGCACCGTGCGGCTGCGCATCGTCGTCGACAACGAAGGGCGGGTGGTCGACGTGAAGGTGCTCAATGGTCCGGGCTACGGGTTGAACGACGCCGCGCGGGACGCGATCAAGAAGTTCAAGTTCAAGGCGGCGATCAAAGGCGGCGAGGCGGTCTCGACGACCATGGTCTACAACTACACCTTCATGCTCGATTGAGAAGTGAGCCCCGTGGGCAGGCGGTTGGCGTACGGGTTTCTTCTGCTCAGTCTGCTCACCGCGGGCGGGTTGCTGTACGTCGACGGGCGCGCTTTCTACTGGGCCCGCAGCTGGCCGATTGGCGGGCGCGCTTCACGCTCTGGTCGGTCGAGCGGAGGTTCTTCTCTCAGACCGGCGACTCGCGAATTCCGTTCGCGCTGGCCTGCGGGGCCCGGGGCTGCGCGCTGCTCGATGGGACCCCGTACCAGGCCGACACGCTCGACGCGCAGCTCAACGACGCGGTGAAGCGGTTCGTTCAGAACGAGAACAACGTGAAGCTGCGCCCCGACGGGATTCACCTTTCGCGACTGTTCAAGCTTTACGCAGAGGACATTCGCGCTGCGCTTCCCGAAGGGCGCACCCACCTGCTCCAGTTCGTCTGGGCCTTTCTTCCCGAGGCGTGTTTGACCCGGCCCGGCTGCGACACCCGGGGAGATCTCGACAAGGCCTGTGGGCCACGGCTCGAGGGTTGCGCAATGAAGTTCGAGCCGTTCGACTGGCAGCTCGCCTCGCGTCCGTAGCCGGTGGCCCTTCTTGCCGCACCCGAAGAAACGTTCCTACAGCATCACCGTGTACCCAATCTGTGCGCCGAACGTGGCGTTCGTCGAAGTGACGGTTCAGTACTGCGAGCGACGGCGCATCACGCCGAGCAGCGCGAGCAGCGACAGCGACAACATTCCCGCTTCGGCAGCCGAGCAACCCATCGGAGCCGGCGCTGCCTTCTCTTCCACGTTCAGCGCGGCGGGGATTGCGTCCGCCGGAGCCGGAGTGCGAATCGGAAGAATGCCACCCACCGGGCGGAATTCGATCAGCAAGGCAGAGTACGGCTGCACAGTGCGGGTGAGCTCGGCGTCGTAGATCATTCCGTTGCCGGCCGCGACGATGCGGCAGCCATCGGGCGAAAGCTCGAATGCGCGCCAGGCGCCCTTCTGACCCATGCCCTTGAAGTCGAGGACCACCGCGTCGGCGACCATCGCGCTCTTGTTCAACAACACCACCGTCACTTTCGCGTCGAGATCAAACGAGGCGAACACCGAGAGCAGCGGGTTGGACGACTGGGTTCGAATCGAGGTGTCGCCAAAGCGCGAACCCTGGCCGTCGTAGTTGGTGTACATCGCGATTGCAGCGCCGGGCTGAGCCGGGGGCAGTGGCGCCTCACTCAGCTGTCCGGTGACGTTTTTTTGCCCAAAGGTGCCCAGCAGAGCGACCCTCGCCAGCTCTCCGGACGGGAGGTTGATTCCGTACGCGGCCAGCATCTGCGCCTGGTGGGCTTCGTCTCCAAAGTCCCCGTTGTAGGCACTGGGTGCAATCGGCTTGCGGTCATCGGCAGCATTGACGCTGGCCTCGGTTGCGAAAGCGGCACCTGAGAGCAGGACTGCGATGAGAAGAGGAGCTTGGGTGCGCATGCTCCCGACATATGCATTGGGTGGTCCAGCGCCAATGGCCTGAATTTGATGGGAAAAGCTCGGCATCGCTTCACGCGAAATCGCCTCGATCGAGGCTCGAATGCAAAGGGGTTCTTCCTTGCGCCGGGTCAGGCCGGCTATTTGCACCGGCGCGACGCATGAAATGGACACGCGGATATCGAAGCGACGATGTGGAAGTCAGGCAAGGCAATGGGGGCGGGGGCGGCGGAGGTGGCCTTCCCCTGGGCTTGTTGTCCTTGATTACTTCGAGGTTCGGAATCGGCGGGGGGCTGCTGGCCCTGCTCGCATTCGGCGCCTGGCAGTTCTTGAGTGGGCGTATGACTCAGGGCGAGGGGGCGGTGGATCCTTCCGACCCGACGGCGAAGACCCAGAGCGCCGACGAGCGGGTTCAGTTCGCCTCGTTCGTGCTCGATGACGTTCAACGCACGTGGGCTCAGAAGATCCCCGGGTACAAGAACGCGAAGATGGTCCTGTTCCAGAACTCGACTTCGACCGGGTGCGGATACGGGGATAAAGCGACCGGGCCTTTCTATTGTCCGCGGGACAACAACGTCTACCTCGACCTCGACTTCTTCAAGACGCTCGAGCAGCGGCTGGGAGCCGGCGGCGACTTCGCTCAGGCGTACGTCATCGCCCATGAGGTGGGCCACCATGTTCAAAACCAGCTCGGCGTCAGCGACAAAGTCAGCGGAGCGACGAGCCGCGCGCGCACCGGCGCGGGAGGCCTGGGCGTGAAGCTCGAGCTGCAGGCCGACTGCTTCGCCGGGGTCTGGGCCCACAGCTCCGAGCAGAGAAAGCTGCTCGAGACGGGCGACCTGGAAGAAGCGCTCAATGCCGTCGCGTCGATCGGCGATGACCGGCTTCAGAAGATGAATCAGGGCACGGTGCAGCCGGAGAGCTGGACCCATGGCTCGTCGGCGCAGCGGGTCGACTGGTTTCGCCGCGGGTTGAAGTCGGGCGACCCGGCGTCGTGCGACACGTTCCAAATCGCTGCGCCATGAGGGCGACCCCGGCGGCCACGTCCAGACCGAACCCCATCGGTGTAATCAGATTGGGCCGGGTGTCCTCTCGAGTTGCATTTTGTTGCTCCTTTCATCCCGATCAAGGTGATCGGGCACGAGCAACTCTTCGCATTCCGCCCCCCCTCTGCAACCCGTGCGCTCCCTCGAGAAACGGCTTCGGGAAAACGCACGGTTTGCAAAAAGCATTTCGGCGTTAGCGCGGCGGGCCTTCCTTCTCGGCGAGGCGCCGTTTCTTTTCCTCTACGCATTTCTTCAGCTGCTTCTCGAGGAACTCGTACGGAAGTCCGGCCTCGAGGTGAAAGTCTGCAGAATTATTCTGGGCCTGGGCGACGCGGGCGAACCCGAGCACTTCCGCCGCGCCCTTGTTTCCCTTCGCCTCGGCCTGAAGCTTGGCCAGAGTGAGTGCCGTCCCGAGGGCTTTTCGCAGATCCTGCGTCTTCGTCGGGTCCGAGCCCGCGATGTCTGCCACCACGCCCACGTCGTGAGAAACGTCTGCGTGGAGCTTGATCGAAGACGCGGCTTCCTCGAGCAGTTTTGCCAACGCGGGGCTCTCTTCTGAGAGTCCCTGGGCAATCATCCCCGGCTTGATGACACCGTAAACCTCTCCGTAGGCGTCGGCCTCGGTCAACACCCGCCGGGCGGTGGGATCCATTTTCCCATCGAGGCGGTCGAGGACAGTGGTCACGTCTTCCTGGGTGTCGCCCAGGACCATCACCTGTCCCTTCCACAGGCCCATCTGCCCGCCGGTGCCGCCATCGGGCAGCGCCTTGGCGTACAGCTCGGAGCTCGTTCCGAATTGCTTTTGATGTTTCATCCCCATCAACGCCCCAAAGTCGGTCTTCGAAAAATCGCCGGTGAGCATCACGGCGTCGTCGGCGACCGCCACCCGGTCGAGGTTGTTCAAGGGGTCGAAGCCCGCGTCTTTCATCTGGGAAAGCACGTCGGTCTGCCCGGTGAAGACGCACTCGATCATCAGGTTGCCCAGGTCCGAGTTTCGAATCGCGTTGGCCTCGATCACCACCGCTCCGCTCTTGATTTCGGTCGGCATCGCGGCGAGCACCGGGTCTCGAACCTGGGCCGGAAGCGCGGCCACCGCCGGAAGCGTCTGCCGTTCGGTGTTTCGTTTCCGCTCGTCGGGGGTCATGTAGCGGGGCAGTGACACTTTCTTTTCGTGCCCCGTCTTCTTCTCTTCCTCGCTGCCGGACATCAGCCAGGCCGCGCCGCCAAACAGCAGAGCCGCCACGATGAGCCAGGGCCAGCGGCGTTTCTTCGCAGGAACAGCGGTCATCAGAAGTCCTTTTTCTCGAAGCGCCAGGCGGCGACGCTCAGCATTCCCAGCGAGAACACCAGACACCCACCCACCAGCCGGGCGGTGAGAGCCGGCTTGAACCCTTCGTCGCCCGCCAGTCGGATGCACTGCTCGGCCAGACGCCACAGACGGGGAAAGGGCTGAACGGCGTAGTGGAAGAGCGTTCGACCCAACCCGGGCTCGAGCGTGTCTTCGATGGACGCGCGGGTGCTGGACAAGATCCCCATCACCCCGACCATGAAGCCGACCGCGGAGGAGGCAGCGGCGCTGCGAACGAAGAAGGCGCTGGTGAGCATCGCGGAATAGATGGCGCAGAAGCCGGCGACCCCCAGCAGCGAGCCGCTCAACAGGCTGAAAGTCCAGTAGCCGGTCTTGAACCCGAAGACGAGGGTGATGCCCAGCGCGCCGTAGAGCGTGCTCACCGCCGAGAGCGCGAGCACGCCCAGGTAGGTGCCGAGCAACAGCTGCCAACGGGAAACCGGCAAAGACAGCAGGTGCTCGATTCGGCCGGGGGACAACAGGCTGGGAGCAAAATCGCTGCAGGCCACCGCGAGAAACAGCGCTCCGCCGAAGAAGCCGATGCCGGCGGCGACCATGAAGACCGGCTTCATCACCGTGTCGGTCGAGACGATGTCTTCGAAGAGCATGGCTCCGAAGAGCTTGCTGCCGGCGATCGCCCCGTCGACCACCTCGAGCCGAAGAAACAACCCGAGCACGGTGAGGACCAGGGTCAGCCCGACCCAGAGGCCGAGCACCCACTTGCGGGCGAGCGCCTCGCGCAGCAGATCTCGCGCGACGTGCAGCGCGGTCTTCACCGGGTGGCCTCGGCCAGCGCGTCCTCGAGATCGAACGCGCGCGGGGTGAGCTCAGTGACCCAGGCTCCGCCTTCGCGCGCCTTTCCGAGGGCCGCGTTCAGCGCTTCGACATCGGTCCCTTCGAAGGTCCATCGGTCCCCTTGCGCGACGAAGCCAAACGCCGACGGGTCCGAGGCGCCACTGAACTTCACCCGCCAACCTTCGCGTTGGGCGGTCAACGACTCGAGCGTGCCTTCGCGCACCAACCGCCCCTGGTGAAGAATACCGACGCGGTCACAGACGCGCTCGGTCTCGGCGAGCAGGTGCGAGTTGAGCAGCACCGTTGCGCCGCGATCTTTTTCCTCGAGCAATATTTTCCGCACTTCCACCCGCCCCAGGGGGTCGATTCCGTCGGTGGGCTCATCGAGGATCAGCAGCTCGGGCTTGCCGAGCAAGGCGACCGCCAGCCCGAGCCGCTGCCGCATTCCTTTCGAAAACCCGCCAATCTTGCGCTCGCGCGCTGAGCTGAGGCCGACCCGTTCCAGCAGCTGGGGCTCGGTCGAAATGTTTTTCAGCCGCGCGACGGAAGCCAGAAACTGAAGGGGAGTCCAGGCGTCGGGAAGGTGAAGGCGCTCGGGCAGGTAACCGATGCGCGCCCGCACCGCAGGCTCTTCGGGGTCACCGCCGAGCACCTGCACCTGCCCGGATGACGGGCGCGCGACGCCCAGCAACAACTTGATGAACGTCGTCTTCCCTGCGCCGTTGGGGCCGATCAACCCGAACGCACTGCCGCGCGGAATGGACAGCGTGAGCTCGCGCAGCGCCGGGTGGGCCGGGCCAAAGAGCCGGGAGAACGACTTGCTCAACCCGGTGGCTTGAAGTGCGGGGCTCACTTACCTCTCGAGGCGAAAGCGGTAGATGACGCCGGTGGAAAGCTGAATTTGATCTCCATCGCGCAGCGCGGCGCGAAAGACGGGTCGACCATTGAGGGTGATGCCCGAGGGTGAAGGGGGCACCGCCTCGAGCTCCCAGTGGGCGTGCTTGCGCTGCATCCGCCAGAACGCGACCCCGGCCGGCCCGTGCACTCCCCCCGAGGGAGGAGCCACGTCGATCAGCTCGGCGGTCTCGCCCAATTCCTGAACGTCTCCTGGCTGTTCGCCTGCGCGCAGCCCGGCCCGTTCCACAATCAGCGCGGCTTGGCGAAATCGGCCGAACAGCGGCGCGGGGCCAAGCGCGGGAAACTTCGCACTCAGCACCGATTGGAATCGGGCGCTGGCTTCGTCGACCCAGCCGTCGGAAAACGAGCAGTCGCCCAGGTGGATGACCTTCAGCGACGGCGGGGCAAAGGTCTGTTCGTTCCTCAGCACGTCGACGAAGGCTTGCGCGCTGCTCAACGCGCCCCCCGCGTCGAGGACCAGCTCTTCGAGGAAGCGCGATACCGGCAGGCGCAACAGCAGGTCGATCGAGGACAAAGGCTCGGCACCGAACAGCTGAAGATCTCGAAGCACGGCGCGCCGCAGCAGGCCGTGGCTCCATTCCACTTCCAGCCGGCCTTCAATCGAGGTGCGGGCCAGCGGGCCCAGCCAGCGCAGGTCGTCCTCGGGGCGGGGGTCGGCCTTCAGTGCACCGGCGATTCGTTCTCCGAGGGGATCATTGGCCTCGAGCAGCGCGTCGGCCCAGACCGACAGCCGGGGAAGATCGTCCAGCGACAGCTGGGCAGAGGGCCCGTCGGCGATGCTCGAAGTGAGAAAACGGAACACCGGCCCCAGCTCGGGCAGCTCGAGCACGTCGAGGTGCTGCAACACGACCTCGGCCTGCAAAGTGCCATTGACCAGGGTGCGCAGATCTCCCGCGGCGTGACTCAGGCGCCATTGCTTGTTGCGGTACACCAGCCGCCCGTGAACGCGCGAGAGCTTGCTCGGAGAAATCTGCAGCTCGGCTTCCGACCCGAACGACCGACCGGCAGCGGTCAGGGCAAATTGCTCGCCGACCTTCAACGCGGTTCGTTCAACCGGCGTCACCTGCACGTTGCGTGGAGCCCAGAGAAGTTGAAGAAAGCCGTTCATCGATCGACGGTTTGCGTCGCGGCGGGCACCTTAGGCTCGCGCCCGTTCATGTTGTGAAGAACCTCGTTCTAGGGCACCAGCGCCGCCCAGTCGGATTCGAGCTTCGGCAGGGCCCGCTGCAGCGTGGCGAACTGCTCGCGCAGCCGGCCGTCCGGAGGAACCCGGCTGAGGTGAAAGGTCAGCGCGCGCAAGGCGCTGGGGCGCTCGCGTTCCAGAATCTGCAGCACCTGCATCGCCTCGCGCTCTTCGGCCACCGAGCCGTTCTGGTACGAGACCAGGTCCACGTGCAGCGCACGCATCCAGCGGCTGAACGGATTCCCCAGCAGCACCTGCAGCTCGCTTTGCAGCGAGGCGAGCACCCGGCGGCCGCGCTGAAGCACACCCCGCGCGATGAACCCATGTTCCCACCCGTGACCGCTGGCGACGCCTACGTCTCCGGGTGAAGGGCCCAGGCCGCGAATGCGCTGAGAGAGAGGGTCGCCCTGGTCTTCGAGAAAGTCGGCCCACACCTGCCAGCGGGCATCGTCTTGCGGACCCTCGTCGATCAAGGCCCGCAGCGGCTCGTCCCTGTCCGTCCACCCTTCGACTCCAAACCGAAACGCGAGGTCCTCCTGCCCGCGGCCATCGAAGCGGACGACGTCGTTCGGCTCGAGAAGTCGGCGGGTGCCCGAGTAGTGGGTGCGGTTCACCCAGGTCCCGTGGGGGGTGCCCATGTCATCGAGCCACCAGCGGCCCAGCGCGCCGAACTCGAGCAGCACGTGTTTCTCGGCGATGGCCGGGTGACGAAGCTTCACCAGCGACTCGCGGTTTCGGCCAATGAACTGGCGAGCCAGCTCATAAGAGAGCGGGTGCTTCGAGACGACCCGACGCTCGGGTCCTTCGAGGCGCTCGAGGAAGGCGCGGCGGTGCGGCACGGGGCGACATCTTGCCTGTAGAACCGTGGCCACTCCACTGCAGGGGGCTTAGAGTGCCGACCCATGCACTTGAATCTCACCGAGCCTCCGCGGGTGGACCTCGAGCAAATCGATGGCGTCGCGCGGGTGCGGCTCGGGTGGAAAGACCTGCTGGTCTTTCTGAAAGCCCGGGGCGACAGCTCGGCCAACCGAATTTCTTATTTCGACGGAGTTCTGGAAATCATGTCTCCGTCGGTCAACCACGAGTCGATCAAGAAGAACCTCGCCCGCCTGATCGAAGCCTGGGCGACGCAAGAAGAAATAGATCTTCGTGGCTTCGGCTCGTGGACCCTGAAGTCGGCGCGCAGCAAGACGGCCGTCGAGCCAGACGAGTGCTACGTCGTCGGGCCGCGCGGTCGGCGACAGACACCGGACATCGTCGTCGAAGTGAAGTGGACCACCGGGGGCCTCGAGAAGCTCGAGGTGTACCAGCGGCTGCGAATTCGGGAAGTGTGGCTGTGGGACCGTGGCCAGTTGGTGCCCTATCTGCTCAAGGCGGGCGGGTACGCACGGGCCCGCCGCAGTGCGCTGCTGCCGGAGCTCGACTTTGCTTTGCTTTCGACATTTTCGACCCGCGAAGATCAGATGCACGCCGCCCGACAGTTTCTGGCTGCCGCGCGCGACCATTGATCCGTCCGTAAGGATCGGGCGTGCGGGAACGGACCCCGCCTGCATCACTTTGGTTTAGGGTCCGCGCCGCTTTGTGGAATCGATTTCTAGAACGCTACTGCACCGTCGACACCCGGACCCTCGGGCTGTTCCGAATCTACTTCGGGCTGCTGCTGCTCACGAACTTGTGGGACCGCACGGGCGGGTTCGATCTGATCAGCTTCTACACCAATGAGGGAGTGCTCCCGAACCACTGGGCGCTGTTCCGTCCTCCGGCCACGGGGTACTGGAGCCTGATGCTCGGCTTCTCATCGCCGGGCGAAGTGCGCTGGGTGGTCGCGTTCATCGCGGTCGTCTATGGGCTGTACACCCTGGGCTGGAAGACGCGGGTGATGCAGGTGTTGGCGCTGGTTTGCTACGCGAGCCTCAACCTGCGGTTCCTGCTGATTCAGCACGGCGGCAACGTGGTGATGAACATCGTGCTGGTGTGGACGGCGTTCCTGCCCCTGGGCGAGCGTTTCTCGGTCGACAGCGTCCTGCGGGCGCTGCGCGGGCCAGCTGAGCGCACCGCCGAAGCGCTCAACGCGCGGGGGTGGTTGGCCTTTCTGCCCAGAGTGCACGTCGGGTTCGCCTACTTCGGAATCTGCCTGAACTTCGCGTTCATCTATTTCTTCAACACCCTCCACAAGGGGGGCCCGGGGTGGATGGACGGCAGCGCGGTGCACTACGTGCTGTGGCAGAACCGAATGGCCACGGCGTTGGACGCGTTGGTTCGAATGCACGAGCCGTTCTGGCTCTCGCCGCTGCTGACCTGGGGAACCCTGTGGGCCGAAGGGTCGATGGTGTTGCTCATCTTGTCCCCGTGGAAACAGCGCTGGGCGCGGACGATGGCCTTTCTCACCTGCTGGGGGCTGCACGGAGGAATCGCGACCCTCAGCACGCTGGGGCCCTTCAGCTACTCGATGATGGGGTTTGGAGTGTTGATGCTGCAGGGGGCCGACTTCGACGTCGCCAGTCGGCAGCTGCGCCGGGTGATGCGAGAGCGGGTGGTGCGCTTCGACTTCGCCGACCCGCTGCAGCAGCTGGGGGCGCGGGTGCTGGCGCGAATGGATCTTCTCGGGCGGCTGACCTTCGAGAAGGGGCCGCAGTTCGAAGTTCGCGGGCCCGACGGAAAACCGATTCGCGGACTGCCCGCGTGGGCGCAAGCGACCGGCGCGCTGCCTCTGGGGGTGCTGGGATCCTGGGTTTTCCAGGTGCCCTTCTTCGCCGACCTCGCGCGCTGGGGGCTCACGTCGGTGGGCCGCTGGTACCTCGAGAAGGGCGAG
>JAYVCD010000242.1:0-3328 GCA_043750125.1 Archangiaceae bacterium
TTTTGCCCCAGATTTTTACGAGCCCCGGAACCAGCTCGACACGCGTCGCAAAGCTTCTATGCCCTCGTCGAAACCGGTCGCCCCCGGTAAGGAACTGCACTTCCAATCTACAGGTCGCCGCGCCCTCGTACACTGAAACCTTCCCGCCCGCCTAACTCTGCCCGCCTGACCTGGCCTCCGCGGCCTACCTCTCGCCCCGTCGCCGCCAAAATGCGCGAGCCGCCCTGCCCCCGAAAGGACGGCGAGCCCACGCCCCAGTTCGCATTGACGATGGCCACCCCGAAGCTCTGCGCCAGCTGGGGCAGCAGCGCATCGCGCCCATCGCCTAAGTCCTCGTCGACCCACGCACTTGGAAACAACAACAGCTCGGCCCGCTGCAATTGCTCGGGCGCATCGGCCGCCAGGAAGTGCAGATCAAAACAGATGGCAATCGTCACCGGCACTCCGGCCACCTCGAACACCGGGTTGGCCTTCGTCCCCGCAGTCGCCCAGGTCTCGGGAAACCACGGGTTGCGCTTGCGGTAATGGGCAATGCGTTCCCCTGCCGCATCGAACACCACGAACGCATTGTACAGCTCGGATCCCGCCGACTCGATCACCGGGCCAGCCAGCGTCAGCCGATGCTTGCGCGCCAACTTCGACAAGGCGCGGCAGGTCGGCCCGTCCAGCGGCTCGGCAAACGCGCTCAAGTCATAGTCCCCGTCTTCTGACACGTAGCCGGTGAGCCCGCATTCGGGCAGCAACGCGAGCTGCGCGCCCTCGACCTGGCTCAACAGCTGATCCGTCAGCTCGAGCTGCGCGACGGGGTTCCCATGCCGGTGCGGCAATTCCAGAGCGGCGACGGCCAGGGTCATCTTCCTCATTGTACTGCGCGATCGGTTGAAGCCGCGCTCGCTTGCGGGTGTACTGCGGCGGAATGCAAGTCCACCCCCGCGGCTACGTCGGCGAGAACCACGAGACGATTGGCTCGGACATCCTCGCGGCGCTGGCCACCATTCATTCCCCTCAAGAGGTGCTCGGCCCGCATTGGGTCGACCGACTGGCGACCGTCACTCCAGCCGGGTGGTACCCGATTGCCCTGCTGCTCGAGCTGCTCGAGTACCTCGACAAGCACATCGGAATGGCTTCGGTGCTGAAGATGGGTCGTCAGCTCTACCAGGACTCGCACCAACAGCGCGTCGGCAAGTCGGCAACCTGCGCGGGCGACATCGCCTACGGGATCGACGGGCTGTATCACCACGCCAATCGCGGCACGGACATCGGCGGGTGGCAGGTGCTGAAGTTCAAGCCGGGGGTGGCGATTCTCGAGAAGACGACTCCCCACCACTGCGCGCTGGAGGAAGGAATTCTTCACGAGGCGCTGCACACGGTCGGCGCCGACTCGATGATTGTCCAGAGCCAGTGCCTGCGCCGCGGCGCCGGCAGCTGCGTCTTCGAGCTGCGCTCGGCCGTGCGAGATCACCGCTGGCTCGGCACCCACCCCCAGCTGGGCTGAACTTTGTTTCGTTGAAGCATGCTCAACGTCATGCCAAGTCGGCGCGATGACTCTCGCGCTCCTGGCGTTGTGCGGCGTGCTCACGGCGGCTCCCGCCAAGCCGTTGTTTCCCTACCCCCTGAAGACCACGGTGCTGAAGAACGGGCTGTCGGTGACCCGCGTGCCCTTCAACTCTCCGGGGCTGGTGGCCTACTTCTCGGTCGTTCGCGTCGGCAGTCGAAACGAGGTCGAGCTCGGCCACACCGGCTTCGCCCACTTCTTCGAACACGTGATGTTCAAGGGCACTCAGAAATGGCCGGAAGGCACCCGCGAGGCGTTGCTCGGAAAACTGGGCTTCTCAGAGAACGCCTTCACCAGCGATGACGTAACCGTCTACTTCGTCAACGGGCCCAACTCTGCGCTCGGCCAGCTGGTCGAGGTCGAAGCCGACCGCTTCATGCACCTGGATTACAGCGAGGCGACTTTTCAGACCGAAGCGAAGGCCGTGCTCGGCGAGTACCACAAGAACGCCGCCAGCCCGGCCTTGAAGATCGAAGAGACGATCCTCGCCACCGCCTTCAAGGTCCACCCGTACCAACACACCACGCTCGGCTTTTACGAAGACATCCAGACGATGCCGACGCGCTACCAATACAGCAAAGATTTCTTCAAGCGCTGGTACACCCCGGACAGCACGATGCTCTTCATCGTCGGCGACTTCGACGACACCCAGGTGATGCAGGCGGTCGAGAAGAACTACGGCACCTGGGCTGGAAAGGCCGCGAGTGTCGTGGTCCCGGTCGAGCCTCCGCAAGAAGCCCCGCGCACCGCCACCGTCACCTGGACCAACCCCACCCTGCCCCGGCACGGCCTGTACTGGCGCACCCCGGCCGCGTCGGTGAAGACCAGCGATGCAGCGATTCAGCACGTGCTCGCCTCGTACCTCGCGGGGCCGACCTCTCCGCTGTTCAAGTCGTTGGTGCTCGACAAGCAACTGGTCGAATCGGTGGGCAATGACTTTCAGGATCACCGCGACCCCAACCTGTTCGGACTCACTGCCACCTTGAAAGACGAAGCCAACCGGGCCGAAGTGAACACCGCGCTTGAGGCCGCCGTTGCCGAGGTCGTCGCCGGAAAGGTCGACCCCAAGCGGGTCGACGAGATCAAAGACCACCTTCGCTACAGCCTGCCGATGTCGCTCGAGACCCACGATGAGGTCGCTCAACACCTTGCCGTGCTGGGAGGGATCCTCGGATCACCGCAAGCCGTCGAGCTGCGGCAGCGCGCGATTGTCCAGGTGAAGCCCGCCGACCTGATCGCCTTCGCGAAGAAACATCTGATTCTAAACAACCGCACCACCCTGATTTTCAATGTTGCCGTCCCGAAGGCAGGTGCCCCGTGAAAGTGATTCGTTCGTTCCTGAATTTCGCTCGAGCGGACCGAGAAACGTCCTTCGTCTTCGCTCTGCATCAACCAGGGTCCTGGGTTGCCGGGGCGCTGCTCGTAGTCGCCGTCGTGCTGTCCGGCTGCGCGACCGCGCCCGCGCCTGTTCCGGACGACGTGCTCGAGAATGCGAAGCTGCCGCCGCGCAAAGCGACGGTGGGTTCTCCACCCGCGGCCACCCCGGTGCCGACCCGTCCGTTCGCGGCAGTCGCCCCGCTGACCGTGGTGCTGCAGACGGTGAAGGACAAACCGATCGTCGCGATTCGCGTCGTCTTCCACAGCGGAGCGATCGATGATCCTCCCGGCAAAGAGGGCCTCACCGCGCTCACCACCGCCGTCCTCAGCGAGGGCGGGACCCAGGAACTGTCGAGCGCCCAGCTGCAAGATGCGCTCTACCCGATGGCCGCCGAG
>JAYVCD010000243.1:0-4301 GCA_043750125.1 Archangiaceae bacterium
GGCGCGCAGCGTCGACGCGGTGGTGGGTCGACTGGCGGCAGTCACCGCGGAGCAAACGGCGGCGGCAGGTCAGGAGTCCTCGGCTCTTCATGAAACGAATGCAACTGCTTCGGAGGTCGGCCATGCGGCGACTGCGGCTGCCAAACGGGCAGTGGATCTGACCGCCAGCGGGCTGCGGGCCGAACAGGCTTCAGCCGAGGGGCTCGAGGCCGTGGCGTTGGCCTCTCGCGGAATGCGCGACGTGCGCGAGCAGATGAGCACCATCGCAACGGCCATTGCCGCCCTCTCGGAACGAGCCGCCGCGATTGGCGACATCGCGAGCACTGTCGCGCTGCTGGCCGAACGTTCGAACTTGCTGGCCCTCAACGCTGCGATTGAGGCCGCGCGCGCGGGCGCTCAGGGGCGAGGATTTTCAGTCGTCGCCCAAGAGATGCGCAGTCTTGCAGACGGCTCGAACCGGTCGGCAAGTCAGGTCAAAGCGATTATCGGCGAAATTCAGGGAGCCATCGGCCGCGCGGTCGCCGATGCGCGGGAAGGCGAACGGCGCGTCCAGAGTGCCGAGGGCCTGGCCGAGCGGGCCGGGGAGAGCATCCACAAGTTCGCGGACGTGACCGGCGAGTTCAACAAGGTAGGTCAGGAGATCGCCCTCTCGGCCAATCAACAGAACTCGTCGATCGAGCAGATGGTCGAATCGATTTCCCATGCCACTCAGGCCGGCAGCACACAGCTCGAGACGACGCGCCAGGTCGAAGAGACCAGTCGTCAGCTGCGCGAGCTCTCGCGAGAACTGCTCACCGTCGTGCTCGGCCGCGACACAGAAGATGCCGTTCAGAGTTCAGCGGCACGTTTGCGGTCGGGGCCGGACCGAGATCGATTGTGAGCACGCCGGCGCTCGAAGAGGTGGTCGTGATCTGGCTCAACGGAAAGCCGTTTGCATTTCCGGTCGACGTGGTTCGAGAAGTCGTTCAGATCGTTCAGTCGACGCCCATTCCTTCGTGGCCTGAGGCGATGCTGGGGATCATCGACATCCGGGGCGAGATGTTGCCCCTGTTCGATATGTCGGCATTCGTTGACCAGCCCCCGGCGACAATTTCGAAAGAGCAGTTTGTCGTGGTGTTTTTCGCACACGGCCGCAACTGGGGTCTGCTCGTCGATCGCGTCGACGGGGTCAAGACCTTCGAGCTTCGTCTGAGTCGCCCGCAAGGAGGGACCAAGAGCTCGATCAACCGCGGGCTGGTTTCGGACAAGACGGTAACTGCGGTGCTGCTTGACCCCAGCGCGATCGTCACTGCTCTGGGTCTCGATTTCGATCTGATCAATGTTGCCGTCCAGGCTAGCTAGCTAGGAGGCAAGCCGGCGATGGCCCCTCACCGAAACCCAGCGCCCTCTTCCGAGGCACGCGGTCCCCACTTGAGTCCCGATCAGCGGCTGGCAATCGTGAAGGCCGTCGAGGCGCGGTTCGGGCTCAGTCTCCTGCCTGGCGTCCATGCCACGTTGGCGGCGATGGCGCGGCGGCTGATTGACCGGGAACGCATCGAGGTGCACGAGCTGGTCCATCGGATCGAAGGCGGCTCCGAGTCCGATCCCGTCGTCGAGCGGATGCGCTCGGCGGCTTCGATCGGCGAAACCTACTTCTATCGCGCCCCCACTCAGCTTCGAGCGCTCGAGGCTCGGGTTCTCGAGACGGTGGTGCCGCGCAAGCGTACGACAGGTCGAAAAACGCTGCGGGTGTGGTCCTCTGCCTGCTCGACGGGCGAAGAGCCTTACACGCTGGCCATCCTCTTCCGGCTTGCATTGGCCGACTTTGAGATTTCGGTCCTGGGCACCGACATGAATGAGTCGTCCCTCGAAATCGCGCGCGCCGGAGTCTATGGCCAACGTTCCGTTCGGTCTGCATTCGCCAAGACCCTGGGCGGGATGCTGGTGGAGAACGGAGATGCCTGGACGGTGAGCCCGGAAATCAGGCAACTGGTGACGTTTGAGCGATTGAATCTGGTCACCGATCTGTATCCTGCCCGGCATCGTCGGATTTCGGATTTTGACGTCGTCGTATGCCGCAACGTTCTCATCTACCTGGACCCCGCGCGGATTCCGGATGTGATGGGCAAGCTCGCGGCGAGCTGTTCTACTCCCAGCGTCTTCGTGCTGACGCCCGCAGAGTACGCCGCCGCCCGTCACGCCCCGGGATTCGTCGACGCCGCACATGGAGTACTGGTGCGCACTCCAGAGTCGATCAGACCAGCGGCGCCGTCGGCGCCGCGACCGTCGGCGCCGCGACCTTCTGCACCGCGACCTTCTGCACCGCGACCTTCTGCACCGGTTCGCTCTTCCCCCAAGACGGATGGCTTCGAGGCCGCGCTCGAGACCGCTCGTGTCGCCGCTGACCGCGCTGCCTTCGACGAAGCGCACGAGCTGATTGCTCGAGCGCGGCTGCTTCGACCTGACTCGGCCGAGCCCTATTGCCTGCTGGGTACCACCTTCAACGCGATGGGAGACTGGCAACAGGCGGTGCGCGAGTTTCAGCGCGCGCTGTACCTCGATCGCAATCTGGCCGCGGCGGAGCTTGGCCTGGGGCAAGCGCTGTTCACAGGTCGCCAGCATGAAGAGGCAAGACGCCACTTCGACCGGGCGCTGCTCCTGTTGACCGATCTTCCGGGTGAAGCTGCGGTGCGGGTGATGGGAGTCACCGTCTCGGTTGCCCGGCGCGTCGCGGCGAGTTGGCTCGAGGAGGCTCAATGGCGCCCCTGATTCATCAGCGCTTCCAGGCGCTCGCTGAGGACGAGCTCAAGATCCTCAGGGAGCGCGCGCAGACGTTGGCGAAGCCACTGGCTTCGGATGACACCCGCGACCGAACCGAGCTGCTCGAGCTCCACAGTCGGGGACAGCGGTTCGTGCTTCCTTTGAGCGCTGTCGAAGGAATTATTCAGCTCACGTCGGTCGCGCACATCCCCCGGGCGCCTCCGTTCGTACGCGGGCTGGTTTCGTTCCGTGGGGCAGTGCTGATCGGAATCGAGCTGTGCACCTTCGCTGGAGGCGCCCAGCCCGGGTTCGCCGACCTGCAGCGGATCGTCGCGATCGCCGCCGGCGGGTACAAGCTTGCGTTGCTAACGGAAAAAATCGTCTCGGTTCGTTCGGCGAGCACCAGTGCGTTCGTACCCGATCCCAGCTCGCAACAGCCCTTCGTCGTCGGTACCGATGAGGGGTTCGCGACTCTGCTTGATCCGGCGTTGCTGATCGCACAGGTCTTCAACACGATCGGGGCCGGCCAATGACCGACTTCGCGCTCCTGCAGGTCTTCGAAGAGGAGGCCCGCGATCTGCTCGCCGAGCTGCAGCGGGCGCTGCTCGAACTCGAGGGGACGGTGACCGGATCCCGCCGAACCGAGTTGATCAAGCTCATTTTCCGCCTGGCGCACACGCTCAAAGGCTCTGCCTCTACGGTCGGCCGCGACGACATTGCAGAAGTGGCGCACCACCTCGAGACCTGCCTTGACCTGGTTCGCAAAGGGTCGCTGCAGCCGACTTCGGCCCTGACCAACGCGGCGCTCCAGGCAGTCGATGTCCTTGCCGACGGGGTGGCGAACACGCTGGCGACCGAGCGGGCAGCGCAGGCATGTGCCGCGCTGGAGCAGATCTGGAAGCCGGGGCCCGCATCCCAGGCCGCTGCCGTCGGGCCGCCCCCTGCGAGCGCTCCTGACGCGTCAGCCGCAAGCTCGGTGGCCCTGCGCCAGAAGCGCCGTTCTCGCCGAAAGGATCTCGATTCGCTCGTCGGCCGGCTGCTGGAAGAAGTGGGAGGACTGCTCAGCAACCCCACGCGAAGCTGCGCACCCTTGCTCGAAGTCATCGCGGCGCTCGGTGCCGTGCCAATGGTGGGCAAGCCGCTGACTGCACGCCTGACGGCCGCGCTGCACGCGGCTTTCCTGGGATCTGATCCGGCGTCGCCACCGCTTCGACCGCAGCTGGAAGCAGCCTTTCTCGCCGCCGATCTGCTGCACGCCGATCGCACCGTGGGCGCGTCGGAGGAAGAAGTGCTCGCCGTCGAGGGGATGCTGACTGGATTGCGCCACAGCCCAACCCCACTCCCTTCAGCGCCCGTTCCTGGCCCGCCGAATGCGACAGCGGCCACTGCGACGGAGTCCTCGCTTCCCGTCGCGCCAGCTGGCCCCCGAGCCGCTTCGTCTTCTCAGGCGCGCACCGAGAGCGCGGTCAAAGTCCCGATTGCGTTGCTCGATTCGATTCTCTACCGGCTGGACGAGCTGGTCGCCGCCAAGCTCAGGGTCGACTACCAGCGCAAACAGATCG